>CAZJJF010000200.1:0-7327 GCA_964546245.1 uncultured Anaerolineales bacterium | reverse complement strand
CTCGGCCTCTGCCAGTCCCCCGCCCAGATTCTCCAGCCTGGCTTCCTCCGCAAGGGGGGAGGCAGCTAGTCTTCGTCCCCGCGCTCGCCGCGACGGCGTTGAGCCTCGGTCTCGGAGATGACCTCTGGCTGCGTCGGCGCGCCACCTTCCTCGGCCGCCACTTCCTCTTCCTCGACCACCGGCGGCGTCACCTTGGCAATCAGCTCGTCGCCGCCAGAGAGGATCTCTACCGTGGCGGGCACGACCAGGTCACGCACGTACACGGCGGCGTCGTAGTCGACCAGGCCACGCACGTCCACCGTGATGGACGGGATGAGGTTGGCCGGCAGGGCGCGAATCTCGACGGCGTCGAGGGCGTGCAGCAACATGCCGCCGGTTTCCAGGGCAGGCGGATCACCCTCGAGGATCAGGGGCACGGACGTGATAATTGGCTCGTCCATGGACACGGCCTGGAAGTCGACGTGGGTAATCTTCTGGGTGGTGGACTGACGCTGGATTTCGCGAACCAGGGCGACAACCGTCTCGCCGTTGCCCAGGTTGAGAGTTACCAGGCGATTCTGCCCGGCGCGCAGGATGGTCTGATCGAGCGCGCGCGCATCGATCTGTAGCGGCGTGGATGCCACATGGTGGCCGTACACGACGGCGGGGACAATGCCGTCGCGACGCAGCTGGCCAACCTTCTTGCCGGTGACGGCGCGTCGCTCGGCCGTCAGGTTGATTTCATTTGCCATCGTGATATCGCTCCTCGTGGAATTGCACGCGGTCATTATATCACTGGGTTGGGGAAAAGGCAAGACTGTGTGGTATCATCCTGGGACATGCGCCCATCATCCGCTTCCCCCTGGCTGCGTCCCCTCATCGCCGCTCTTGTCTTCGGCGCGCTGGCCCTCGCCGCCGCCCTTCTGCTGGCGCGGAGCGTGCGCGCCTACCAGGCGGCCGCGCGCGGCATCGAAGCCGCCCCCGCCGTCCACTCGCCGCGCCTGGGCGCGAACGTCGATCTGCTGGCGGTGGACGACGCAGAGATGGCGCGGCAACTGGACGCGGCCCGCGCCGCCGGGCTGACCTGGCTGCGGCAGCGCGTCGAGTGGGCCGCCGTCGAGCCGCAGCCGGGCGTCTACCGTTGGCAGGCCGTGGACCGGCTGGTGGATGCGGCGCGGGCGCGGGAATTGGCGGTCGCGCTGACCGTCACGGCCGCGCCTGCCTGGGCGCGAGAGGCCCGCGAACAGCGCGCGCCCCTGGCCCCACCGGCCGACGCGGCGACGTTTGGTCGCTTCGTGGGCGAGCTGGCCCGTCGCTACCAGGGGCGGCTGGCCGCCGTGCAGCTATGGGACAGCCCCAACCTGGCGGCGCGGGCCGTGGGCGAGTACATCCCCCCGCGCCGCTACGTTGACCTGCTGCAGGCGGGCTACGAGGCCGCCAAAGCGGCCGACCCCGCGCTAACCATCCTCGGCGGCGGGCTGGCCGCCACGAGCGAGAACAGCACCCGCAACCAGAGCGACGTGCGCTACCTGGAGTGGCTGTATCGTGCGGGGGGCGCGCCCTACTTCGACGCCCTGGCCGTCAAGCCCTACGGCTTCTGGAGCGGCCCCGACGACCGCCGCGTCGGCGACGCTGTACTCAACTTCTCCCGCGCCGTCGCCATGCGCGAGACGATGCGTCAGTATGGTGATGGCGACAAGCCGATGTGGGCCGTCGAGTGGGGCTGGAACAGCCTGCCCCCCGATTGGCAGGGCCGACCCTCGCCGTGGGGCACGGACGAGGTCACGCTACAGGCGCAGCGCACGGGCGACGCCGCCCATCGCGCCCAGGCCGAGTGGCCGTGGCTGACAGCCATGTCGCTCATGACCCTGCGACCGACCGCGCCGCCCGATGACCCCGTATGGGGCTTCGCCCTGCTGGATGACGCGGGGCTACCGCGCCCTGCCCTGACGGCAACCCAGGTGGCGGGCCAGTCGCCCGTGCCCCCCGTCAACCCCAACCCGCCGCTGACCAGCCTTGCCGTGTGGCTGGGTCTGGTCGTCGGTGCAGTGGTGTGCAGCGGGCTGGCCCTGGCGAACGCGATTCGATTACCCTGGGCGGCGGCCTGGCGTTGGTGGGATAGCCAGGCGGCGCGGCTGGGCGAGGTTGGGAACATCGCCGCCCTGGCCGCCACGGCCCTGGCCCTGGCCTACGCGCCGTGGCCGCTGAACCTGGTCCCCCTGGCGCTGCTGACGCTGCTCGTGGCGCGGCGGCTGGACCTGGGTCTGGCGGCTATCGTGGTCGCTGTTCCCTTCTACCTGCAAACCTTCCGCCTGGCGGGCAGTGGCGTCTCCCTGGTCGAGGCGCTGACCCTCGTGACCTTTACTACGTGGGCCGTGCGCCGCATCGCAGAGAACCAAAGACGAAGGACCAAGGACCAAGGGCTGATTATCGGCGAAGGATCGCCCATTGATCCTTCGTCCTCGGTCCTTGGTCGGCTGGCCGCCTGGCTGCGTGACCTGGGTCGCCGGGTGGTCGCCGCCCTGCGCGCGCAACTGCCCCTCGACCTGTTGGACGTGTCCGTGCTGCTGCTGCTGTTCCTGGGGGCCATTTCGCCCCTGGTAGCCCTGATGCCCGGCGTCGCCAACCGCGAGTTTCGCCTGGTCATCCTGGAGCCAGCGTTGTTCTATCTTGTCCTGCGCGATGCGCGCCTGGGCCGGGCGGGCCTGCTGCGCCTCGCCGACGCCCTGGCGCTGGCGGGCGTCCTCGCGGCCCTGGCGGCCTTCTTGAGCTACGGCGGCGACGGTGGCGTGGCCGCCGAGGGCGTGCGCCGCCTGCGTGGGCTGTACGGCTCGCCGAACAACCTGGCCCTGGCGCTAGGGCGCATCGTACCCGTGGTCCTGGCCCTGCTCATCTGGGGAACGTCGCGCGCCCGGCGCTGGGCCTACGCCGCCGCCCTGCTACCCATCGTGGCCGCCCTGTTCCTGACCTTCTCGACGGGGGCGTGGCTGGTCGGCGTCCCCGTCTCGCTATTGTTCCTGGGTCTGATGCAGGGGCGGCGCGCCCTGGCGGTGGTCGTCGGGCTGGTGATTGTCGCCGTCCTGGCCCTGCTGCCCTTCGCTCGCACCGAGCGCGTCGGGCGGCTGCTGCGCCTCGACGAGGCCCAGACCCTGGAATGGCGGCGGCTGCTGTGGCAGTCGGCAGTGGACATGATTCGCGACCATCCGTGGCTCGGCGTCGGCCTGGACAACTTCCTCTACGAGTACCGCGAGACTTACATCCGCAGCGACGCCCTGGCCGACCGTAACCTGTCTCACCCCCACAATATCATCCTCGACTACTGGACACGGTTAGGCGTGTTTGGCATTGTCGCGCTGGGCATGGCTCAGGTCGGCTTCTGGCTGTCGAGCCTCCGCCTGTGGCGCGCCCTTAGCGGCGACCTGCGCATTCTGACCCTGGGTCTCATGGCGAGCATGGTCAACTTCCTCGCCCACGGCCTGCTGGACAACTCCTTCTTCCTCGTCGATCTGGCCTTCATCTTCATGCTCACCGTCGGCGTCATTCGCCACCTGCGCCGCTGGCCGACTGTTAAGTAACCCTCCTGGTACACTTGTTCGATCTCTTGCATTGGGGTATACTGTCATCAGCGGGTCCGTCGCGTGGGGGAGGGGTTATGTCGGCTGTCGGCTACGTAGTGGGTGAGGTACGCACCGACGAGTTCACCTTCGTCACCAATAGCGAGATCACACCGCCCCGCCTGGAGTACGTCGTCCTGCGCGACGTCCAGGAGCGCGTCGGCGACGAGGTGCGCAGCATGGATGTGCTGGCCCAGGTCACCGGCCTCAGCGTCTCGTCGCGCCTGCTCAATACCGGCATGAGCTACAGCGAGGTCGAAGCCATCCTGGCCCGCCTGCGCTCCGCCCCGCCCATCATTGTCGGTACGGCGAAGGTCTTGGGCTACCTGGACCCCCACAACATTGTCCGCTACCCGCGCGGCGCGGCCGCCCCTGGCGCGGAGGTCCACAAGGCCGAGGACAGCCTGCTGGAGCGTTTCTTCTCGAAGGTCGAGTCGGGCATGAAGATCGGCTCGCTCATCAACCGCCCCAAAGTCGGCGTGGACTGCGACCCCAACGGCCTGCGCCGCCACCTGGCCGTCATCGCCCAGACGGGCGCGGGCAAGAGCTACACCGTCGGCGTCCTGCTGGAGCAACTGCTCCAACTCGGCGGCACGGTGGTTGTCTTCGACCCCAACTCCGACTATGTCCTGATGCGCCGCGACGACCGCAACCAGCCCACCGCCTTCGCCGACCGCGTCGAGATTTACCGGCTGCCGAGCCAGGTGCGCGGCCGCTTCACCGAGGCCGACACAGGCCGCACGCGCAAGTTCACCGTCCAGTTCTCCAAGCTCGAAGTGGACGAAATCTACGCCCTGTGCGGGCTGCCCGCCGCCTTCGCCAACATCCGCAACGCCGTGCAGTACGTCTACAAGCAACTCTCGGCCCGCGTTCCCGACTACACCGTCAAGATGTTCGCCCAGGAGTTGGAGAGAATCGCCAACAAGGGGATGACGCTCGAAGAGCCGGCCGCCCCCCCGCCCGCCCGGTCCAGTCGCGGCAAGTCGGCCAACCCGGCCATCGGCGACGGCGACGACTTCAGCGCCTACCTGCGCCGCCGCACCTCGGAAAAGGCTGGCATCAACTACCAGCCGCGCGACCCGGCCGAGCCGGTGGACTGGGACGACCTGGGCGGCGACGACGACGCCGAACCAGAGGCCGAGCCGCCGGTCCGCACGGTGCCTGTAGGGGGCAACGGCGCTGGCGACGGCAATCTGCCGCCCGACCTCGTCAGCGGGGCACAGAAGGCCGTCAAGTACATCCAGGCGCTGGAAAAGATGGACATCTGGGGGTTCGAGGATGTGCCGCTGGACAACCTGCTGCGCCCCATGACCCTCTCGACGGTGGACCTGGCGGGCATGGACTCGCAGGTGGCCGACTATGTCGTCGCCAAAGTCCTGAACGATACCTGGCGGCGGGCGGTGAGCGAGGGGTTGTCGCGACCCGTATTCTTCGTGCTGGAAGAGGCGCACAACTTCATCCCCGGCGGCCAACGCAGCCAGGAAGCGGGGCAGGCGGCCAGCATCATCCGCCGCATCTCGGCCGAGGGCCGCAAGTTCGGCATCTTCCTGGTTCTCGTCACCCAGCGCCCCTACAAAGTCCACTCCGACGTGCTGAGCCAGTGCAACTCGCAGATCATCATGCGCCTGACCAACCCGCAGGACCAGACGGCCATCAAGCAGGCCGCCGAAGGCATCTCCGAGGGCTTGCTGGCCGACCTGCCCGGCCTCAACGTCGGCGAGGCCGTCATCCTGGGGCCACTGGTGCGTGTGCCGGTCATGGTGCGCATCAACCCGCGCCTGTCGCGGGAGGGCGGCGCGGACATGGATGTGGTCAAGGCCCTGGAACGCGCCCGCTCCGAGGTCGTCACGGTAGGGATGGCCGCCCGCGCCAAAGCCGAGCGCACGTCGCGCCCCAGGACCGAGTGGGAAGAAGAGGTCTAGCGACCACCGACCACCAGTACAACTCATGGTCGGTGGTCGGTGGTCAGTCGCCGGTGGTCGGTGGTCAGTGGTCGTCAGTCGCTACTCGTAGGCCAGCACGTCGCGCACGGTGAGGCGGGCGGCGTGCCAGGACGGCAGCAGGCTCGCTAGCGACGCCAGCACGATGACGATGAACAGCCACAGAATCGCGCCCTGCCAGGAGAAGACGTACTCCAGCGGCGAGCGCAGGAAGGCCTGACCCACCGCCGCGCTGAGCAGGCGGCTGATGGGGATGGCGAGAATGGCCGCCTGCACCCAACTCAGCAACCCGACGAAGATACCCTCGGTCAGGAAGATACGCATCACCGCGCCGTCACTGGCTCCGACAGCGCGCATCACGCCGATTTCTCGCGTGCGCTCGATGACGTTGATGCTCATCGTGCCCATCAGCCCCAGCCCGCCGACAATCGCGATCAGCGTCGCCATGATGGTCAGGAAGACCACCAGAATGTTGAACTGGAACTCAAGCTGCTGGCGTACGTCACCAATGGCCTGCGTGCTGCTGACATTGATGCCCTGGTCCTTGAAATGATTCTTCAACGCCTCGGCGGTCTGGGTCTGGAAGGCGAGGTCGTTGCGCTCGGTGATCACCTGGATACTACCGGCCCGCCCGATGCTGTTGGTGATTCTCTCAATGTAGTCGCGGTCGGCGTAGATGAGCGGCCCCGTCAGCATCGCCCGCGCCACACCCACAACCCTGAACGTCTCGTCGCGACCATCGATCTTGAAGGTCACGTCGTCGCCCACCTTGATATCCGGCTCTATGTCCGGCTCGCGCACGGCCGTGTTGATGACGATGGCGTTCTCATCCTCCGGCAGCAGCCAGCGGCCTTCGAGCAGCCTGGGCTGAATCAGCTTCGTGTCCGACGGCACACCTAGCAAGGTCAGGGCGCGGCCTTCCGTGTCGTCGGCGCGCACGCGGCCGCCGCGCGCGGCCGCCCAGGTTTCCGCGCTGACCACGCCGGGCACGCTCAGAGCCTCGGCCGTCACCTGATCGGAGCGGTAGGGGCGGCTGAAGCTGATCTCCGCATCGTAGCGCCAGTAGTTGAAGAACGTATCCAGTGTGTTGATCAGCGAGGCATGGACAGTCAGCACGCCGATAAACACCGCGCCGCCCAGCACCAGGGTGAACATGGTCAGCGCCAGGCGCGCCTTGCGGCGGAAGGTGTTACGCAGGGAAATGAGCGTCGGCCGCGAGAAGCCGCGCACGCGCTCCATGATGCGGTCGACAAGGTGGGTTCCGAAGCGGCCGCTGCCCACGCCATACGAACTCAGCGCCTCGCGCACTGAGACTCGCACGCCGGCCAGGATGGGCAGCAGCGAGGCGATGAGCGGCACCAGCAGGCCGACGCCGATCTGGAGCAGCAGCGAGGGCAGAGGGATACGCAGCCCTACCAGGTCGAAATTGATGAGGCTGGCAACGTAGCCTGTCAGTCCCCATGCGCCAAGCGCGCCCAGGGGAATGGCGACGAACAGGGCCAACGCGCCGAAGATGAGCACCATGCCCAGGTAGAGGCCGATGATCTGGTTGGCCTGCGCGCCGACGGCCTTCATGATGCCAATCTGCCGCTGCTGCTGCATGAGCAGCGCCGACATCGTGTTGACTACCAGGAAACCGCTCAAGAAGAGGGACAGCGCGCCCAATACGCCCAGGATGAGCAGTAGCGGCTGCACGGCGTCGTCGGCGGGGTGCTTGCCGGGTGTGGGAACCCAGATGAAGCCCACCGTGCGGTCACCCTTCTCAACCTTCTTGCGAATCTCCTCGGCCATTGC
>CAZJJF010000199.1:0-7342 GCA_964546245.1 uncultured Anaerolineales bacterium | reverse complement strand
CCCCGGTCGTCGCGTTGTAAGCAACGGCCTGGCCGGTGGTATCGTTAGACAGTTGGATAACCGACATGATGTACGGCGGTTGGACGGGTTCTTCGCCCGGTGTCCACCACTGCTGCGACTGAACCTCGACCGCGCCGACGTACTGGCCCGGCAGGTTGTTGATAGCCGACAGCTTGAAGTCCTGGGAGCCGCGTGGGCAGATCCAATCAACGGCCGTGGCGATGATGCCGCCAGTGTGGTCGTAGAAGTAGACCTTCACCTTGGCGTTCGTCGTGCCGCTGAGATTCTGGACGGTGACCGTCGTATCCCAGCCGTACTCCTCGCGGTACATAAGGGTCGCGTAGTTGATGAAGGAGCCGGGGCTATAGGTGGAGGTCAGGGTGTTGAAGGTCTGAGCCGGGACGCCCGTGTAGGTCGACAGGCTCTTCGCGCCGCCAGTCTGGCATTCGATGTCCACCACGATGCCGAGGGGCTGGGTAGAGCGAATCCACGCCGAGCCAGCCCAGTTGGGGCCGAGGAAGGCGGGCGGCCTCACGACCACCGACTCACCCGGCGCCAGATAGGGCACATCGTCGATGTAGGCGCGCAGGCAGTCGTCCTGCTCCTTGTACCAGATCTCGATGGAGGTACACTCGTCGCCAGAGTTCTGGATGGTGATGACGGTATTGCAGCCATCGTAGTTGACGTAGTTGACGGGCGCGTAGGCCATGAAGCCGCCATAGCGCGCGTCGTATACGCCTTCCATGTACTCCGAAATGCCCGCGTAGGCGGAAGCGCGCGACTGGCCCGTCACCGGGTTGTAGAAGCGGCGGTTGACCGACACGGCCAACGGCTCGCCCCGGCCATACTCGCCGTCCCACCAGGCCTCTTCCCACTCGCCCCAGTCACGAGCATTCTGCCCGTGCTGGACGGCAGCGCCAGCGTCGGCGCACGCCTCGTCGGCCCGGTCGGCGGGCACAGAGTAGACGATGCCACCCACCGCCTGGCTGGGCAGGTTAGGCGCGCGGAAGTTCCACGACGAGCCGGGAGCCAGGAGGCCGGTGCATTCGACCTTGAACGGCCCCGGCGCCTGCGGCTCGCAGTACGAGGAGTACTCGCCCCACAGGAACATGATGGCCTTGGTGTAGCCACTACCGACGTTCTGGATGGCAATCCATGGCTCGACCTGCTCGCCTGGTGAGGCCGGCGGGGCGAAGATAGCCGGCAACTGCACACGACCCCCTGGCCTGTTGAAGGGCAGCGTGGGAGTGACTGTCGGCGTCGGCGTCTTGGTCGGCGTTGGGCTTGGCCCCGGCGTGCGCGTCTTGGTCGGCGTCTTGGTTGGCGTTGGGCTGGCGCCGGTGTCCGTCGCATAGGGCGTCGCGGTGGGCGTCGTCACCGTCGGACGGAAGGGGAACTGCAACACCACGGTACAACAGAAGGCGAAACTACTCGCGTCAACGACGTACTCATTGGTGACCGAGGGCGCGTAGCCCGGCGGCGCCGTCACCCGGACGCGGTAGGACCGCCCCGAGTCGAGGCCGAAGAACTGGGCGGAGGCCAGGCCATCCGGTCCGAGCGCGCTCTGCTGGGGTGGGACACCAGGGATCGGGTTGCCGTTGATGTCCAACACCTGGACAGTCACGCCGGGCAGCGGGATGTCGTTCGGGTTCATGAACCCGTTGTTGTTGACGTCGAAGAATGTATAGACGACCAGGCGGCCGTTGTTGCCGATACACCCCTGAATCTTCTCGCCCTTGCTGTCTACGCAGGCGGAGGTAGGCAGCGGGAGCGGCTCGCTCGGTACACTCGCCGTCGGGGTTGCCGTGGGCGGCGGCGGCGTGGGTGGGTTACTGGGGTCACCCGACAGGGCGGCGGCGGCATTAACCTTGCCGTAGCCGAAGTCAGCATCCCAGCCGCTCGCGCCCAGATCCGTGGCGCTATTGACCAGCGCGCTTTCGACCTGAGCGGCGGTCCAATCGGGATGCGCACTGAAGACCAGCGCGGCCGCGCCCGCCACGTGGGACGAGGCGAACGCGACCTGCCCGTCACCGTAGTAGGGGCAGGTAGCAATGGGGCAGCTGCCGGGCGAAGGCCAGGTACTGATCATGCCCGAGCCACCCGGTGCGCTGAGTTTAACCTGGGAGCCGCTGCCACCCCAGTCGGAATGGCTGTCGTCGTCGTTAAGCGCGCTCACGCCGATGACGCCCGCGTAGGACGCGGGATAGGGGCGATGGGCAGGCGCGACGACAACCGCCCCCCGGCTGCGCGCCAGGGCTACAGCATCCGCGACCGACTGGGACGGGGCATCCCACGCGATCTCAATGTGAATCACCTTAGCGCCGTGGTCGAGGGCATAGTTGATGGCAGCGACCACGGTCGAATGGCTGACCTCCAACACATCCCCGCTGCGGCGTAGCGCCTTGAGAGGCATCAGGCTGACTTCGGGGGCTACACCGACGACACCGATGCCATTGTTGGCGGTGGCGGCGATAAGCCCGGCGTCGAAGGTCCCGAAGCCGTGGTCATCCGCAGGTGTGGCCGTGTTATCGACGAAGTTATAACCGGCCACGAGGCGAGGACTCAGCTCCGGGTTGTCGAGAGCGACGCCGGAGCCAATCGCGGCGACTGTAACCCCCGAGCCACGGGAGTCGCCGAGCGCGGCCAGGCCGTTGATGCCGCGCAAGTTCCACTGATAGCCCAGGTATGGGTCATTGAAGCTGGGCTCGCTCGTCGCGCCCGACAGGCTATCGGGGCGGCCAGCGCGCGGCACGCGAGCCGCTTCGGTGGCCACGGCGTTGAGTTCGGCGTACACCACATCGGGATTGGACCGCAACGCCGCGAGAGTCTGGGCCTCGCCGCCGGTGGGAACCTGCAGCGTGTACAGACTCAGGGCATCGACCTTATTGAGCACCTTGAAGCCGCTCTTCGCGGCCAGGTCGGCGAACTTGTCGCCAGACTTAGGTTGGGTCCTGACGAGGACCTGACCTGCCACATAGGTTGTCGCAGGTTTGGCGTCAAACGCCGCCGGTCCCGCCCCCTGGCGGGACCCCGGCGCATCGGCGCCCAGGGCTGGCCCGGCAAAGCCCAGGACCAGGGACATGGCGACGGCGAGGGCCAGGCCTATCGAGGCGATAAGCCATCCCTTTGAGTCGCTACGAATCCGTCGCATACGGCACTCCTTTCCTTGTACGGAAGCGGCGGCCAGAGTGGTTGTCCAGGTTGCTTCTCTCCAGCTGGTAACAAACCGCGGGGGCACGACCCAGAACCACAACAGTAACCCTAACATTAAAGACGAAAAAGGCTGCGTCCCCGTCACGGGCGCAGCCCCCAATTTAGCCGCAGGATGAAAATTGGATGAGGGCTAGCCTCAACAACTGCCGATCCGCTCGGTCCGGCCCCCCTTTCCGGGCCGAGCGGATGCAGGAGAGCGCGCGTGCGGGGACGCAAGAAGGCGATGGCGCGCTCGAATCACCAGTCCTAACGCGATTCGCGCTAGAAAGTTACGGGGTCGCGCCATTATCTGACGAAACCCATTCGGACCGATGACGACAATTTAACCATCATGCTTGCGCGTCCAGCGTCGCCCGGCGCTGGCTGAGCGCCTCGATGCGGTCAACGCGCACCGTCACGCCGATGCCGGGCTTGCTGGGGACCGTCAGGGTGCTGTCGGCGTTGAGCACAAACTCCGGCTCCACAATGTCCTCGGCGTAGTAGCGGCGCGAGGCGGAAATGTCGCCGGGCAGCTTGAAGTTGGGCAGGCTGGCAAGCGCTACGTTGCCCGCCCGGCCGATACCCGTCTCCAACATGCCACCGCACCACACAGGGAAGCCGCGCTCGGCGCACACATCGTGGACAGCGATAGATTCGGTGAAGCCCCCCAGGCGGCCGGGCTTGATGTTGATGACCCGCGCGCTGTCCATGTCCAGGGCCCAGCGCGCATTCGCCGCGCTGTGGATACTCTCATCCAGGCAGATGGGTGTCTTGAGCTGCGCCTGGAGCTTCGCATGATCGGGAATATCGTCGTAGCCGAGGGGTTGCTCGATGAGCAGCAGCCCCAGGTCGTCCATGGCCTGGAATACGGCCGCATCTTCCAGGCGATAGGCGGAGTTGGCGTCAACTTGCAACTGAACGTTGGGGTAGGCGGCGCGCAAGGCCTGGGCTGGCTCGACATCGAAGCCGGGCTTGATCTTGATTTTGATACGGTTATAGCCATCCTGGATATAGCCGCCCACGCGCTCCACGAGCGCCGCAACCGACGGCTGAATACCGACACTGACCCCGACCGCCACGCGGTCCCGCGTCCCCCCCAGAGCCTGGGAGAGGCTGATGCCCTGTTGCTTGGCCCACAGGTCCCAGACGGCCGTCTCGACGGCGTGCTTGGCGAAGGGGTAGCCGCGCACCGGCTCGAAGCGGTCCCGCACGTGGCGCGGGCCTTCCAACGGGGCGTAGCGCATCGTGGTATGGGCAACCGTCTGGCCGAGGAGCATGGGAATCAGATAGTCGTGGATAATCATCCAGGCGACCTCGGTCGTCTCGTAGGAATACCAGGGGCCGTCGCCGGCCCATTCACCCCAACCGACAAGGCCGTCGGCGTACAGGGCGACGAGGATACGCTCCTCGTGGGTCTTGACCCACCCGCTGGTCTCGAAGGGGGCGACAAGGGGCATAGTGATCTGATAGAGATCGACGCGGTCGATGCGCATTTTACCTCACAGTACGGGATTTCCTATCCCCTGGGCGAGGGGGCAACGGAGACAGGCGGGATAAGGGCGCGGTCGAAGGCAGCCGGGTCGTCCAATTCGGCGACGACGGCGAGAACGTGGCGCAGACCCGCGACGAAGGCTGATAGGTCCACACCCCGGTATGTCGGCTCCAGCGGCGTGAGGGTGTCGATGACCCAGGCCAGGTGGTGGGCCGCGCCGCGAGTATTGCCCTGGGTCACGAGCTTGTGGAAGGCCGCCGCGCTGCGAATCAGCCCTTGCAGGAAGATGCGCTCATCGCCCTCGGCGCCATGCCACGACGTTTCGAGAACCTCGTGGGCTTTCCAGTACAGGCCGTCGTTGTACAGCCGCGCAAACTGGTGCAGCGCCTCGTCGACGCTCGGCGCGGCCTCGTCGGACGCATGCTCGTGAATCAGCCAGGGCGGCGTGCCGTCGGGCCGCCACAGGCGATAGAAGGCCGCCTTGCCAGCCACGAGATCGCCGCGCAGCATGTCGACGGCATAGTAGCCCGCCTCGAAGTGGCGCTCGAGGGCGGTCCGCGTCTGTGCGCGCCACTCCTGGGCGAGGTCCAGATTCCACGCCTTGACCGTCTGAAAATTGTAGGGCACGCGCAGCAGAACCTCGGAAGCCGCGAAGGATAGGTCCAGTTCGCCGAGCAGCGGCAAGTCGATGCCCTCAACACTTTGCTCGGCCGGCTGGCCGCGCGGTGTGTTGATCACCGGCAGCCGCGCCACCGCCTCGGCGACGTTCAGCGGGTGGGCGAGGGATAGGCGCTCGTGGACCCACTCTGAACGCACCCACCAATCGACCTGGAAACGGTCAGTAGGCAAGCCACGATTGAGGTTATCTCTAAGCTCGCCGTAGACGTTGCGCAGGTAGGTGCAGCACACCGCGCCCAACTGCGTCAGATTCAGGTGTGCGTTGACCGTCTCAAGGGGGTCGTAGGTCCAGGTGACAAGGTCCAGTCCCTGGCGGCGCACTTCACCCCGCTGGGCGCGCTTGAGCAGGTAGCCCAGGTGCAGGCCACGATACTGAGGATGGACGCCGACCTGATGAGACACGTGCTTGAGCTTACCGTCGGGGGTCGTGCCGAGGAAGCCAAACAGGAAACCAACCAGCTGGCCGTCGGGGGCAAAGGCCCCCAGGACAAGGCCGCCGTTCTTCTGCGCCGTAACCAGGACGTGGCGCGGCGTAATGTCCACTCGGTCGAGGATACCCCACGCCGCGCCCATCAGCTCTTCGGCGGCGTGATACTCTTCCGGGTCGGCAAGACGGCGAATCTGGTAACCGGGCGGGAGTTGGATAACGCGGGAAGTCATTCGCATCGGCGGTTACCTGGATGAGCAGCGCGCCGGGATGGAGATGCCCACCCCGGCGCGCGAGGCACGATCAGGCCGTCTGTGGCCCGCGCAGCAGCAACCACAGCGACCACAGGCAGATCAGGCTGATGAGTATCGCCGAGACCACGCAGTAGACGCAGATGGCCTCAATGACGTACAGCTCCAGGTACGTCAGGTACGCCGAATAGAGGACGCCGCCAAGGGAGATGCCGAAAATAGCCAGGGGCGCATAGCGGGCCAGGGGGTCCGGCAGGCGGTCGCCCCACACCGCGAGAACCAGAATCAGGGCGTACATACCGACGCCCAGGAAGGCGATGGGGATGCCCATGAACTCAGAGTAGCGGCTGGTGTTGACCGTCTCGCAGTCGCCGAGGCCGCCGCAGAATGGGACGGCCTTGAAGAGCTTGACGTAGGACAGGTAGAGAGAGTCCAGGATACCCAGACCTGCCAGGGCCGGGATGACCCAGCGCCGCCAGTCCGTCCGCGCCCCCGATGCGGCGGCCGGGGCAGCCAGCGAGGCGCTGCCACTGGCGGTGACCGCCAGCGGCGAATCCGCGGCAACCGGCGGCCGTGGCGACGAGGGGCGACGGTTCTGTTTCTGCTTGTCGCGCTTGCTCATTTCTTCTTCTGAATCTCCGCCTCGATCAACTGCTTCAGCCCTGGCACTTCCTCGCTAAGAATCAGCTCGCCAGCCTGGTCGGCGGTGGCGGGTGTGTACGCCTTGACGACGCCACACAGCTTCTGATCGTCGCCGGGCGGATCGCTGATCTCGCCTTTGGCCAGGCGGCGCTTGTCGTCGGCCTCGCCACTGAGGCAGATCTGCGCCCCCACCTTGATCTTGTCCAGGTTCGTGATCGGCGCGCCGGGCGCGATGGGCACAGTTTGGTCCTGCACCGACGTGTCGAAGGGCAGGAACCCTTCCACCGGCCGACCGTTCACAAAGATCGTCGGCGTGGAACGGACGCCCGCACGCCTGGCCTCGTTCACTGAGGCCAGCACGAACTCCCGATACTTGCGGCTATCGACGCATTGGCCGAACTGGGTCATGTCCAGCCCCACCTGCTGCGCCAGCTTGTTCAGGCTGTCGCGCGAGAAGCTACCGGTGTTCTCGCCCGTGTTGCTCTCAAAGAGAGCCTCGTGATACTCCCAGAACTTACCCTGGTCCTGAGCGCAGGTAGCCGCCTCAGCGGCATCGAACGACTCCTGCCCCAGGAAGGGGAAGTTGACGTACACCATGCGAACCAAACCCTTGCTGATGAATTCCTTATCGACCTCACGGGCCGTTTCGAGGGCGAAGCG
>CAZJJF010000198.1:0-7373 GCA_964546245.1 uncultured Anaerolineales bacterium | reverse complement strand
TCATCGTCGGCCACCTGGGCGAGCAGATCGAGCAGTACGTCGAACCCAACTACGTGATCCCGGCGCGCTACCTCGTGCAAGAGGAACTCAAGGGGCAGGCCCACGCCCTACGGCTGGCGCGCGAGCATGTTCACAGCGACATCCTGATCATCTTCGTGGACACCATCTTCGAGGCCGACCTGGCGAGATTGACGGATGTCACGTCCGACGGCGTCATCTATGTCAAGGAGGTTGACGACCCGCGCCGCTTTGGCGTGGTTGTCACCGACGACAAGGGCTATATTACCCGGTTTGTGGAGAAGCCTTCAGCGCCGGTGTCGAATCTCGCTGTCATCGGTGTCTATTACATCCGCGACCATGCGGGGCTTTTCGATGCCATCGATGAATTGATCGAGCGGGATATTCAGACCAAAGGCGAGTATTTTCTGGCCGACGCGCTGCAATTGATGGTCGAGAAGGGCGCAGGTTTCGAGGCGTGGACGGTTCCGGTGTGGGAGGATTGCGGCACGCCTGAGGCGCTGCTACACAGCAATCGTTACCTGCTGGAGAACGGCCGCGCGAACGGCGACGCGCAGCGCTACCCCACCTCGGTGATTGTGCCGCCCGTCTTCATCCATCCGACGGCGCGGGTCGAAAGCTCGGTCATCGGCCCGTACACCACGCTGGCTGCGGCGGTCGAGGTGAGTAATGCCATCATCCGCGACTCGATAGTGGACGAAGACAGCATCATTCGGGACACGATTCTGGACCAGTCGCTGATTGGCAAGCGCGCCTACGTGGCGGGCCAACACCAGCGCATCAATGTTGGCGACGCTGCCAGTGTTGACTTCGGCGCGTAGCCAGCCCATCTTCATTTGGTGAGAAGGCTACCCCGCTCACCCAGGAGGTCGTATGTTGACCCGGACCAATCGCATTAGCAGTCGTGTCGAGGCTGTACCCCCGTCGGGTATCCGCAAATTCTTCGACATCGCGGCGACCATGAAGGACGTCATCTCGCTGGGCATTGGCGAGCCGGATTTCGTCACGCCCACCGCTATCAGCGAGGCGGGCATGCAGTCCATTCGCGACGGCTTCACCGGCTACACATCCAACTCAGGCACGCTCGACCTGCGCGAGGCCATCGCCGATCACCTGGCGTCCATGTACGGGCTGCGCTACGACCCCGAGCACGAGATTCTGGTCACGGTGGGCGTCTCAGAGGCGCTTCATCTCGCCATGATAGCGGCGCTAGAGGAAGGCGATGAGGTTATCTTCCCCCAGCCGTCCTATGTGGCCTACCCGGCGGCCATTCACTTCGCGGGCGCGTCACCCGTGGCCGTGCCCACCTATGTTGAGAATGAGTTCCAGCTAACCGCCGAGGCCGTCGAGGCGGCCATCACGCCGCGCACGCGGATGCTCCTCATCGGCTATCCCAACAATCCCACGGGCGCAGTGATGACGCGCGAGCGGCTGGCCGAACTGGCCGCCGTGGCGGAGCGCTACGGTCTCCTGGTGGCGTCGGACGAGATCTACGACCGGCTCGTGTACGGCGTGACACACACCAGCTTCCCGGCCCTGCCCGGCATGCGCGACCGCACCCTGTTACTGGGTGGCTTCTCCAAGGCCTACGCCATGACCGGCTGGCGCATTGGCTATGCGTGTGGCCCCGCCGACCTGATCGGCGCGATGCGTAAGGTTCACCAGTACATCATCATGTCCGCGCCCACGTCGGCCCAGTACGCGGCGGCGTATGCTCTCCGCCACGGCGAGCCGGACGTGCAACGCATGCTGGCCGCCTATGACCAACGGCGGCGGTTCATCGTCGATAGTCTCAACGGCATGGGCCTGCCTGCCTTTGAGCCACGCGGCGCGTTTTACTGCTTCCCCGACATTCGCAGCACCGGCCTGAGCGACAGCGAGTTCTCCGAGCGGCTGATCATGGAGGAGCGCGGGCGGCGGTGCCGGGTAGCGCGTTTGGCGACTGCGGCGCGGGTTACGTCCGTATGGCGTATACCGCCTCCCTGACGCAGATCGAGGAGGCGATGGAGCGCATCCATCGCTTCGTGCGCCGCGTGCGAGGTTAGCCGTCGCCAACGTAAGGCTGGCAAGGGGCGAGTGTGGACTACGAAATCGTCATCGGGCTGGAGTGTCATGTCCAGCTCTTGACCCAATCCAAGATGTTCTGTGGCTGTGCGACCGACTACGACGGCGCGCCGCCCAACACACGGGTCTGCCCGGTGTGCCTGGGTTTGCCGGGCGCCCTGCCCGTTATCAACCGCAAGGCCGTCGAGTACACTGTCACCACGGGCCTGGCGCTGCATTGCGCTATCGCGCCCTACGCCAAGTTCGACCGTAAGAACTACCATTACCCGGATCTGCCCAAGGGCTACCAGGTGTCGCAGTACGACCTGCCCCTGACCCGTCATGGCTATCTGGACCTTGAGGTTGACGGCACAGCGCGGCGCATCGGAATTACCCGTGTTCATCTCGAAGAAGACACCGGCAAAAATACCCACGTCGGCGCGGTCAGCCTGATTGACTACAATCGGTCTGGCGTGCCGCTGATGGAAATCGTGACCGAGCCTGACCTGCGGACGCCCGAGGAGGCGCGACAATTCGCGACACGGCTGCGCCAGACGCTGCGTTGGATAGGCGTCTCGACCGGCGACATGGAGGCGGGCGCGCTGCGCGTCGATGCCAACGTCTCGGTGCGGCCACGCGGCGCGGCAGAGCTGGGTGTCAAGACCGAGATCAAGAATGTCAACTCGCTGCGTGCGGTGAAGCTGGCGCTGGAATACGAGGCGGCGCGCCAGATCGACCTTCTTCGTCAGGGCGGCCGCATCAGCCAGGAGACGCGCGGTTGGGTTGAGGCCGAGGGGCGCACCGTGAGCCAGCGCAGCAAGGAATTCGCCGACGACTATCGTTACTTCCCGGAGCCGGACCTGCCCCCACTGACGCTGGCCCCGGCCACGGTCGCGGCGATTGAGGCGCGGCTGCCGGAGCTACCCGAGGCGCGCAGGCAGCGTTTCGTAGACCAGTACGGGCTGTCGAGCTATGATGCCGACGTGCTGACGCCGAGCCAGGCGGTGGCGGACTATTACGAGGCGGCGGTAGCGGCACACGGCAACGCCAAGCTGGTCGCTAACTGGGTAAGCGGCGAGGTGTTTCGCCTGATGCGAGCGCGAGGGCTGGAGATAGATACCCTGCCCGTCTCGCCCGCGCGGCTGGCCGAGTTGCTCAAGTTGGTGGACGACCAGACCATCGGCCTTCCGGTCGCCAAGTCGGTGCTGGAAGAGATGATTGATAGCGGCCAGAGCGCGGGCGACATTGTGCGCGCCCAGGGCCTGACGCAGATCAGCGATAGCGGGCAGCTGCGAGACCTGGCTGTCGAGGTGATAGGCGCAAACCCGAAGGCCGTCGCCGACTATCACGGCGGCAAGCCGACGGCGATCAAGTTCCTGGTGGGTCAGTTGATGAAGGCCACGCGGGGTCAGGCGAACCCGGTGCTGGCCGGCGAGATACTCGAACAACTTCTGAACGACGGCTCGCAGCCGTCATAACCCGCCACGGCGGCGGGCGCTCCACGAGGAGGTAAGGATGGAGACGGCGGAGACCCAGGCGATGCGAACGACCGTGCCAGGCGCGACCAACCCGCTGGAGATGGCGCTCCAGCAATACGATCTGGCCGTGGAACACATGCCCCGCCTTAACCCTGGCATTGTCGGGCGCATGCGGGAGACCCAGCGCGAGTTGACCGTCAATTTTCCCGTCAAGATGGACGATGGCTCGGTGCAGGTGTTCACGGGCTATCGAGTTCACCACAGCACCATTCGTGGCCCCAGCAAGGGCGGCCTGCGCTATAGCCCAACCGTGACACTGGACGAGATTCGCGCGCTGGCGATGTGGATGACCTGGAAGTGCGCCGTCGTGAATCTGCCCTTTGGGGGCGCCAAGGGCGGCGTGATCGTCGATCCTAAGGCTCTCTCGGCGCGCGAGTTGGAGCACCTGACGCGCCGCTACGCCTCCGAGATCAGCGTCCTTATGAGTCCCCAGGGCGACATCCCCGCGCCCGATATGGGCACCAACCCGCAGACGATGGCCTGGATCATGGATACCTATTCCATGCACACGGGTTACTCTGTGCCGGCCGTCGTCACGGGCAAGCCCATCGAGATGGGCGGCTCCTCCGGGCGCGTCGACGCGCCGGGGCGCGGGGTGATGTTTGTGGCGCGGGAAGCCCTCAAGCGGCGCGGCAAGAGCATTGAGGATGCGACCTTCGCCGTCCAGGGTTTCGGCAGCGTGGGGCGGGCCGTGGCCCTGCTGACCCAGGGCAAGGGGGCGTCTATCGTTGCTGTCAGCGATTCCCAGGGCGCGGTGCACAACTCCCACGGCCTGGACGTCGAAGCGCTGATTCAGCACAAGCAGACAACCGGCTCCGTCGTCGGCTTCCCCGGCGGTGAGGGTATGACCAATGCCGAGCTGCTCGGGCTGGCGGTGGATGTGCTGGTACCGGCGGCGCGGGAGAACCAGATCACGACTTTCAACGCCGACCACGTCCAAGCGCCGCTGATTGTCGAGGCTGCTAACGGCCCAACAACCCCGGACGCCGATCGCATCCTGCGTGGCAAAGGCATCGAGCTGATTCCCGATATCCTCGCCAATACGGGCGGCGTAACCGTCTCCTACTTCGAGTGGGTTCAGGGCTTGCAGCACTTCTTCTGGACCGAGCGTGAGATCAACGTCAAGCAGCGCGACATTATGCTGGCGGCCTATGACCACGTCGCGCGTCTCGCGGCCCAGCATAAGGTGGACATGCGGATCGCTGCCTACATGCTGGCCATCCAGCGTGTCCACGACGCCACCAACATTCGCGGCATCTACCCGTGATGCATAGGCCGTGAAACGTGAGGCATGAAACGTGAAACGGGAACACCATCCGCGTGACTCGCGTTTCACGCCTCACGAACCACAGGAGGCCACTCCTCACCTGTGACGACTCTCACCGTTGAGTTGACCGCTATGGCCCACGGTGGCTCTGCCCTGGGGCGCGCCGCCGACAAGGTGGTCTTCGTGCCCTATGCCTTGCCGGGCGAGGTCGTCGAGGCGCGCGTTGTCGACGATCACGGGCGCTGGGCCAACGCCGACCTGGTGCGCGTGCTGCAGGCGTCCCCCGACCGGGTCGAGCCGCGCTGTCCCCACTTCGGCCCGCCCGATACGCCGCCGGTCGAGCGGGAGGACGGCGCGCTGCTCCGGCGCGGTTGCGGCGGCTGTCAGTGGCAGCACATAGACTACGCCACCCAGTTGCGCCTCAAGCAGGCGGTGGTCCGTGACCAGTTGGCGCGCGTCGGCAAGCTGCCCGACGTGGAGGTGCGGCCGACCATCGGCATGGCCGAACCGTGGGACTACCGCAATCACGTTCAGATGCACACGGCTGACGACGGCGCGCTCGGCTTTCGTACCCTGCGCGGGCACGCTGTCGTTCCCATCTGGGAGTGCCACATCATGGCCCCGGCGGTGGGTGAGTTGTGGCAAAGCCTGGACCTCGACTTTCCTGAGCTGCGGCAGGTGATTCTGCGCGGCGACATGGGCGTTGACGACCAGCTGATTCTCATCACCACCGACTTCGATGAGTTGCCCGACCTGGAGGTCGACTTTCCGGTGTCGGTGAACCTGGAGCTGCGCGACGGACAGGTGGTGAACCTGATTGGCGCGCCGTGGCTGGGCGCTCACGTGGCTGGGCGTGACTTTCGCGTGTCTGCCACTGCCTTCTTCCAGGTCAACACACCCATGGCCGAGACGTTGGTCCAGTTGGTGCGCGAGGCCCTGCGCCCGGTGGGAGGCGAGAGTCTGGTTGACCTGTACGCGGGGGTCGGTCTCTTCGGACTGACCCTGGCGGACAGTGTGGGTCAGGTGATTGCGGTCGAGGCGCATCCGACGGCTGTCGAGGATTGGCGGGCTAACGCTGCCGACCTGGATAACGTGCGCATCATCGCGGGGCCGGTCGAGACGGCGCTGGCGGAGGTGAGGGGGCCGATTCATCTGGCCGTAGTGGATCCGCCGCGCACCGGCATGGCGCCCGAGGCCCTGGATGCCCTCGTTGCCCTACAGCCCATGCGTGTCGCTTACGTCTCGTGCGACCCGGCCACTCTGGCGCGAGACGCGGCACGACTGGTCAACCAGGGCTATCGGCCAGCCTACGTGCAGCCGGTGGACATGTTTCCGCAGACGTGGCACATCGAATGTGTCGCGCTCTTCGAGCGCGGCGAAGGCAGGTTCAGCCATGGGCGACAAGCTCGACCCGACCCTGCGCGCCCATCTCGCCGCGGCGGCCGACGCGCCGGTCGATCTGATCGTGAGAACCGTCGATAGGCCGGCGCAATACACTGCCAACTGCGCGGCGCTAGGCGTCAAGATTCGCTTTACGTACAACCTGTTGCCTGGCCTGGCGGTTACAGCCAGTGGGACCACAGCGCTTCGACTGGCTGATGAGCCGTGGGTGGTAAGCATCGAACTGGACCGAACGGTCCGCGCGCTCTAGACAGCGTCGCGACGACCCTATGCCTGTACAGGGCAGAACGGAGAGGCGTGAATGGACCCTTCCAAGTTGCACCCGACCTTGCGTGCCCAGGTAGAGAGCATCAGCGCCGCTCGCGAGCTGACGGAAGGCCCGCCGGCGGAGGTCAATCTCGATGTCATCGTCCGCTACCGAAGCGCGGCGGCGCGTTCGCTGGAGGCCTCGGGACCTCCGCCCACTCAGGAGTTCGACCTCATCAACGCCAGCGCCATGACTGTGGACCTGAGGCAGCTAGACGGTATCACGGAAGACCCCAACGTGGCCGTGGTGTGGTCAGATCTGCCGGTCTACGCCTTGTTGGATGAATCGGTTCCCCTGGTTCACGCGCCCGATGTCTGGGAGATGGGCTTCACAGGCAGCGGGATCCGCGTCGCCGTGGTTGATACCGGTGTCGACGGGCAGCACCCCGATCTGGTGGGGCGCGTCGTCGAGGAGAAGGATTTCACGGGTGAGGGCGCTGGCGACGGTAACGGCCACGGAACCCACGTGGCGGGCATCGTCGCGGGCAGTGGCGCTGCATCCGACGGTAAGTATCGCGGCGTCGCGCCGGATGCCTTGATTCTGTCGGCGCGCGTCCTGGGCTCCGGCGGGAGCGGCCAGCAAAGCTGGGTTATGGCCGGTATCGAGTGGGCCGTCGGGCGCGGCGTAAAGGTCATCAACATGTCGCTGGGCGGGCCGCCGGAGCCGGGCGATGGCACCGACGCCCTGTCGGCCCAGGTGGACGCGGCGGTGCGCGCCGGGGTGGTGTGCTGCGTCGCGGCGGGCAACTCCGGCCGAGCCGGCAACAGCACCGTTGGCTCGCCGGGCGCGGCGCGGGAGG
>CAZJJF010000197.1:6605-7386 GCA_964546245.1 uncultured Anaerolineales bacterium | reverse complement strand
AGTACCGTTACCTTCTGGCCCAGCCCCCAGTTGGGGTAAACGGGCGCGGGCTGGACGGTCACCAGGCCGCTGTGAAGGGTGGCAAGCCCCTGTTCTTCGACGAGGACGGCTACGCAGGCCTGTCGCAGCTGGCGCTGTACTACATTGGCGGCCTGCTCAAGCACGGCCGCGCCCTGACGGCCCTCATCGCCCCCACCACCAACTCCTACCGCCGCCTGGTGCCTGGCTTCGAGGCGCCCGTCAACCTGGTGTACTCGCGCCGCAACCGCAGCGCCGCCGTCCGCATCCCCATGTACAGCAACTCGCCGAAGGCCAAGCGCATCGAGTTCCGCGTGCCCGACCCGACCACCAACCCCTACCTGGCCTTCCCGGCCATGCTGCTGGCCGGTCTCGACGGCATCAAGAACTGCATCGAGCCGGGCGACCCGGCCGACTTTGACCTGTACGAGCTGGAGGGTGAGGAACTGGCAAAAATCAAGACCGTGCCCGGCTCCCTGGATGAGGCCCTCAAGGCGCTGGAAGCCGACCACGAGTTCCTGCTCCAGGGCGACGTATTCACCCCTGACTTGCTAGAGACGTGGATCGAGTACAAGCGCACGCGCGAGGTGGACCCGGTGCGCCTGCGCCCGCATCCCTACGAGTTCCACCTGTACTACGACGTATAGGCGACGACTCCTTTCGTGCGCCGGGCGGGGCGGGGGCGGGCCCCCCCCCCCCCCGCGCCGGCGGGGGGGGTGGGGCAACCCCGTGGCCCCACGCCGGGTGGGGGGGGAGGATGTGC
>CAZJJF010000197.1:0-6595 GCA_964546245.1 uncultured Anaerolineales bacterium | reverse complement strand
GAACCCCTACGTTTTCCACCTGTCCTCCCAGTTATCGGCGACGAATCCTTTCGTGCGAGGGGGGGGTGGGGGCAGGCCCCCGCCCCGCCCGTCGCCTGCTGCTGTGATGCGAAAACCGCTTGGCCCATCGCCTTTTCGATGATCATGATGAGCTTCTGACGGTAGCTGAGCAAGCGCCCGGCAGATCTCCTTGTCTTGTCATCGCCATGAGCTACTGGTATACTGGTTGCTACCCTGCCCCCTGCCCGGACCCGCCTGACTGGCAGATGCGAAGTGATTCAGCGGCGGTGTCAGGGCGTAACTATGGCGGCGGTGCGTCGTTGCTATCATTAGGCCACCCATGCCTGGCGCTAGAACCGAGTCCTGTGACCAGTCCTACCCCTTCAACGAACTACCTTCGCGAGGCGTCGTCGCTCTCCATCGACGATGCGCGGGTGATTCTCGCGCTTCGTTTGCTTATCGCGCGTGCTGCGAACTCCGATAGCCTCGCCTGGTGGGACGATGAGGCGCTGACGCTGCCAGGCGCGTTTGTCTTGGAGAAGGTTTTCCCCGTGGCGCCACCACTTGCCGCTCGTAACCTGGCGCTCCACGCAGCCCTGGCTCGCCACCAGGCCGCCTGCCCCGGTTCGCGCGACCTGCATCTGTACCGCCTCGACCGGGACAACCAGGATGGGCTGGCGCTGCGCCGCGTGTCGTCCCTGAGCGTGGACATAGCCGGGTCGCCCATCACCTCCATAGCGGCGCTGGAGGACACGGTGCGGGCGCTGATCGGCGGACCATTCCGCTATCGGGCGCTGCGGCGCACGCCCTCGAACGGCCTCGAGATCGAAATCCCCCCGCCGCCGACCGGCGTGTCGCCCCTGCTGCATCGGGCGCGAAGCCTGGCCTGGGCGTATCTAGAAGGCGCACCGCGTGCCCCTGTCTTCCCCTTCTGCACCGAATAGCGGCTCGTCCCCTTCCTCCGTGCCCGTGTATACCAGCCGCATTATCAAGGCGAGCGCCCTCATTGCTGACACGAAGGCGCTGCTTGCCTACTGGGACCTGGGCCGTTCGGCCGCCGACAACCTGGAGCAGGCGCGGCAGCAGAACATCTTGGGCAAGGCGTCGCGCAAGCGCACCGAGGATGTGTTGCTCATCTTCCGCCAGCGCTACTTCGACGCTCCCGACGTGGGCGCGACGCTCGTGACCCTGGTCCAGGGGGGCGCGCCTGCCCAGTGGGTCGACCCGCTGCTATACTTCTTTGCCGTGCAGTCCGACCGCACTCTGCACGACCTGGTCACCGAGGTGCTCTACCCGCGCCAGTTGATGGGCTACACCGACCTACCCGTCGGCGTCATCACCCGCGCTCTTGATGAGTGGGTGGCCGAGGAGAAGACAACAACCGTGTGGACTGACAAGACGACCTTGCGGGTTGCCCAGGGCGCCATGGCGGCTCTCCGCGACTACGGCGTCCTGGCGGGGAGCGCGCGCAAGCGTATCGCCCCCATGCGCCTGCCGCTGCCCGCCTTCGCCCTCATGGCCCTGTGGCTGCAGCAGCGCGAACGCTCTGGCGACCGCGTGCTGCACAGCGACGAGTGGCGGCTGTTCTTCCTACCGCCCGCTATTGTCGAGCGCTTCTTTATCGAGGCCGACCAGGAGCATCTGCTCGGCTACTCGGCGGCCGGCTCGGTGGTTCGCCTGGATTTCCCGGCCAGCACGCTCGTGGAGTATGCCCATGTCCTTCTTGAGCGACCGCGTTAAGAGCCTTGAGGCCGACCTGGCGGCCACGCCTATGCGGCACCACGTCTATAGCGATTTGCCCTTCGCCATCTTCGCCTATCCGCCAGAGCAGGAATGGGAGATGCGCCGCGAGATCAGCCTGCTCAAGACGCGCCTGACGAAGGCTACGGCGCGCCAGGTGTTCGCCATCTCCCTGGCCGAGCTGATGTGGCAGGCGGTGGCGGACAGCGAGGGCGTCAATGAGGTCATGGCCCTGGAGCAGGCGCGCGGCTTCGAGGCGGCGCAGGCCCAGGTCCAGGACTACCTGTCGGACCCCGACTGGCAGCCGCTGCCCGACCTGCTGGCAGACAGACTGGGGGGCCTCGACCCTGACACGACCATCGGCTTCATCGTCCGCGCCGGGGCCCTCGCGCCCAACATCTACCGCGTGTCCAAGCTCCTCGACGAGATGAAGGGGCGCACCCGCGTGCCGTGTGTCCTGTTCATGCCCGCCACGTCCGAAGGCGCGGCGAGCATCCGCTTCATGGGCATCAGCGAGAACGAGGGGCGCGGCAGCTATCACACGAAGGTCTACATCGATTGAGAAAGGGCGACGATGCCCCCACCCCTCTCGGATCCGCAACGACGACTTATTCACGACCTGGCCCTCGACGGCCGCGACTTGCTGACGCGCGAGGCGCGCGAGCTGCTCGAGGGCGTCTATGGCCTGTACGCCGACGGCCGCCTCGACCCGCCAGAGCGCCTGCCCCAGATTCGTAGCGATCCGGAGATGACCGCGACCTATCAGCGCCTGGCCCACTTCCTGGACGACGAGGCGCGGGCGGGCCTGCCGCGACCGGAGGCCGTCGACAAGCTGGTGCGGGAAGTGGCCTTCACCCACCTCAACCGGCTGGTGGCTTTCAAGATGATGGAGGCGCGCAAGCTTATTCGCGGCGCTCTCGACAAAGGCCACGACTCGAATGGCTTCAAATTCTACCTAGCCGACCACCCGGACGACTACACTCTCGCGCAGCGCGGCGCGGCCGACATCGCCTACCGCCATTTCCTGCTGTGGCAGGCGGGCCAGGTCGCCCAGGAGGTGCGTGTTCTCTTCGACCCCGACAGCCTGGCCAGTCGGCTGTTCCCTCGGCCCGACACCCTGCGCGTCTTGCTGGCCCGGCTCAATCGCGCCGAGCTGGCCGACGTGTGGCGAGCCGACGAGACTATCGGCTGGCTCTACCAGTTCTTCAACGAGCGCGAGAAAGCCGCCGTCTTCGAGGCGCTGTACAGGGACAAGCGCAAGCTGCGGCGGCAGGACATCCCGGCCGCGACGCAGCTATTCACGCCCTACTGGATCGTCCGCTTTATCGTCCACAACACGCTGGGGCGGCTGTGGGTGCAGATGCACCCCGACACGCGGCTGCTGGACACCGAGGCCCTCGACTACCTCGTGCCTGTCGCCGACGGCCTGCCCGCGCAGTCGCCGCGGCTGGTCAAGACGATTCGCCTCCTCGACCCGGCGTGCGGCGCGATGCACTTTGGCCTGGTGGCCTTCGACCTGTTCGCGGCCATGTATCAGGAGGAGCTAGAGCGGGCCGGTGAGCCAGGCTGGCCCGCCACGCCGTCGCTGGCCGACGCGGCCGACATTCCCGCCGCCATCATCGCCCACAACATCCACGGCATCGACATCGACCTGCGCGACGTGCAGCTCGGCGCGCTGACGCTGTACCTCAAGGCGAAGTCCCTCAACCCGCAGGCCCGCATCACCGACAGCCACCTGGCCTGCGCCGACGTGCTGCCCCTCAACGGCGCGCGCCTGGGGGCCTTCCTGCGCGACGCCCACTTCTCGCGCCCGGTCTACGAGCGGCTGGTGCGCGCCTTGTGGGCGCGACTCAAGACGGCCAACACCGTCGGCTCCCTGCTGCGCCTGGAGCAGGAGATGGACCGCCTGACGCAGGCGGAACAGGCCGAGTTTGCCCGCGCGCCCTTACTCGCCGGCGTGGCGGGCCACTTCGAGCGCGAGGCGGCCAGCGAGGATTTCTGGGCGGGCATCGTCGACGACCTCACCCTCGCCCTGGACCACTTCGCCCGCGAGGCGGCGGCCCACGGCGACGACCAGACCTTCTTCACCGGCGAGGCGGTCAAGGGCCTGCGCCTGCTGCACCTGCTACGCGGCGGCTACGACGTGGTCGTCACCAACCCGCCCTACTCCGGCAAGCGCAACCTGGCCGACGAGCTGGCGGCGTACCTCGACGAGGCCTACCCCGACGCCAAGGGTGACCTGTACACGGCTTTCATCCAGCGCGGCACGGAGCTACTGGCGCAGGGTGGCCGGTTGGGCATGATCACCCAGCAGTCGTTCATGTTCCTGTCGTCCTACGAGCGGCTGCGCGCCTTGCTGCGCGAGACGTGCGCCATCGAGACGCTGGCCCACACCGGCCCGCGCGCCTTCGCCGAGATCAGCGGCGAGAAGGTCAACACGGTGGTGTTCGTCCTGCGCGGCGAGACGGATGCCATGCGCCGCGAGGCCAGCGTGGGCACCTACTTCCGCCTGGTCAACGCCACCGAGGGCGACGGCAAGCGCCTCGCCTTCGAGCAGGCCCTCGCCGCGCTGAGAGACAGATGAGCCACGGAGGCACGGAGGGCACGGAGGAATGAACTGTTCAGAAGGCTCGGTGCTCTCTATGTCTCTGTGGCCGCCTTCCCTGTAGCCGATGGGGATAGGCACGGAGGGCACGGAGAGCCGAAGGGTGGGAAAGTGACGCCTGAGACGCTGCGAAGGCTGATGGCCGCGGGCGAGGGCCTGAAGGTCGAGTTCAAGAACGACCGTCATCGGCTGTCGGACTCAGAACTCATCGAGACGGTGGCCTGTCTCGCCAACGCCGAGGGTGGGACGCTGCTCGTCGGCGTCGAGGACGATGGAACCGTCACCGGCTTGCACGAGGCCCATCGCCGGGGTGGCCCTGAACCGTTGGCGGCGTTCATCGCCAGCCGCACCATCCCGTATCTCAGCGTCGAGGCCACCTTCGTCTCCCTCTCTGAGGGCATCGTGGCGGTGATCGACATCCCCATGGCGCGCCAGCCGGTCTCGACCAGCGATGGTAGGCTTCTGATTCGACGCCTGGACAGTCGCGGCCGGCCGGGCTGTTGGCCCCTGTACGCGTATGAGCTTCCGGCCTGGCGGGCGGACGGGGGGTTGGCGGACCTGTCGGCCCTGGTGGTGACCGGGGCAAGCTGGGCCGACCTGGACGCGTTGGAGTTCGAGCGGCTGCGGCGGATGGTGCGCGAGTTTCGCGGCGATGCGACCCTGCTGAATCTGGCCGACGTTGAGCTGGCGCGCGCGCTTGGTCTCGTTCAAGCGGATCGGGAGAGTGTCGTGCCGACAGTGGCGGGCTTGCTGGTCGTTGGCAAGGAGGACGCGCTGCGTGAGCATGTGGCGGCCCATTTTGATGTCCGTAACGAGGAGCGTGAGCTCAATATCGGTATGTTCCGCGTTCCGGTGCCAGCCTACGACCAGCGCGCCTTCCGCGAGGCCGTGAACAACGCGCTCACCCATCGGGATTACACGCGCCTGGGGGCGGTTCACGTCCAACTGCATGACGACCACATCGAGATCAGCAATCCTGGTGGCTTCGTCCAGGGTGTCTCGCCCGCCAATGTGCTGACGACTGAGCCGCGTCCTCGCAACCCGCGCCTGGCCGACATCTTCAAGCGCGTCGGCCTGGTGGAACGCACAGGGCGCGGCGTTGCCCTGATCTACAGTGGGCAACTGCGCACAGGCCATCTGCCGCCGGACTACTCCTACTCCACCGATGCCAGCGTCAAAGTCGTCCTGCCGGGGGGACCGGCCGAGCTGCACGAAGGGCAGCTCATTGTGACCGAGGAGAACCGCCGGCAACGCGCCTTCACAGTGAGTGAGTTGTTGGCGCTAGCGCAGGTGTGGCGCGAGCGCTCGATCGACGTGGCCACGGGGGCGTCATTGATCCAGAAGACCGAGGGCGAAACGCGCGCCGTCTTGGCCGGGCTGGTCGAAGCGGGACTCCTGGAGAGGCGAGGCAGCGGGCGCAGCCAAACGTATGTCTTGAGCGCCAGTGTCTACCGAACGCTGGGGCAGCCCGCGGCGTATATCCACGCGGCAGGCTTCGACGCCGAGCAGATGGAGCAGATGATTCTGCAGTATGCGCGCGCTCATGGACGGATCACGCGGCGCGAGGCCGCGGATCTCTGTCGGGTGGGGTCCTATCAGGCGAGTCGTTTGCTGAAGCGCCTGGCGAGGCAGGGTCGACTCGAGTTGCACGGCGTGCGCAAGAACTCTTACTACACGCTGCGCTCACAATTATGAGCGCGCTCATTGAATATGAGCGCACCGCTCATAACCTGCAAGGCTCTGTGGTCTCTGTGCCTCGGTGGCCGCCTTGTCTGTGGCTCGTTCAGGAGAGATGCCCATGTCCGACGCTCAACCCCTGCCCCCGACCGTCTACCGCCTGGCCCAGCGCCGCTTCGACGCCATCCCCGGCGCGCCCTGGGTCTACTGGGTCAGCGACAGCGTGCGCCGCCTGTTCGAGACGCTGCCCAGGCTCGGCGACGTGGCCCAGCCGCGCCAGGGGCTGGCGACGGCCGACAATTTCCGCTTCCTGCGCTACTGGTGGGAGGTGGGGACGGCGCGCATCGGCTTCGGCGGCCGCGACCGCGCCGAGGCCCAGGCCAGCGGCCGACGCTGGTTCCCCCACATGAAGGGCGGCGAGTATCGCAAGTGGTACGGGAACCAGGAGTACGTCGTGAACTACGCGCAGCTTGGGGCCGAGATGATCGCAGGTCGCGAGACAGGTAGTGTGCCGGGACACCGACACGACAACCCGAGCTACTACTTCCGCGAGGGGGTGACGTGGACTCATAC
>CAZJJF010000196.1:0-7401 GCA_964546245.1 uncultured Anaerolineales bacterium | reverse complement strand
GACGCACCAAAGGAGACACAGCGATGCGGTTCATGGTCTTGATGATTACGAGCAATGAGACACCCGACCACCTGAATCCGGAGGCGGGGGCCATGCCCGATGAGAAGATTCTCATGGACATGATGCGCTACAACGAGGAGCTTGTGGACGCGGGCGTGATGCTCACGGGCGAGGGGCTGCATCCGACGTCGAAGGGAGCGCGCATCACCTACCCAGGTGGCAAGCCGACGGTGACTGATGGCCCGTTCCCCGAGTCGAAGGAGGTCCTCGGTGGCTTCTGGCTGTGGCAGGTCGCCTCGAAGCAGGAGGCTATTGATTGGGCGCTGCGCTGCCCGGCCGGCGAGGGCGCCATCCTGGAGCTACGCCAGGTGCAGGAGTCCGAGGAGTTTGGCGAAGAGATCGCCCGCCAGGAGAACGAGTTGCGGGAGCGAATGGCGAGGAACGCCGTAAGCTGAGTCACCGGCTAGGCCGTGACACATAGGAGGCAGACCGTGAGACGAGTCGTTGTCACCGAGTACCTGAGCCTTGACGGCGTGATAGAGAATCCGGCCTGGACCGCGCCGTACTGGAACGACGAGATCGCGAAGTTCAAGTACGACGAGCTGTTCGGCAGCGACGCCCTGCTCCTCGGCCGGGTGACCTACCAGGGCTTCGCCCAGGCCTGGCCGTCGATGAAGGATGAGCAGGGCTTCGCCGATCGCATGAACAGCCTGCCCAAGTTTGTCGCCACCCGCACCCTGGCGACGCCGGAGTGGAACGCGAGCTTCATCCACGGCGACGTGGCGACCGAAGTCGCGCGGCTCAAGCAGCAGCCGGGCCAGGACCTGTTGGTCTATGGCAGCGGCCAGTTCGTGCAAACCCTGATCCAGCACGATCTCGTGGACCAGTACCACCTGCTGGTCTACCCTGTCGTCCTGGGCAGCGGCAAGCGCCTGTTCAATGTTGAGCGCCAGACCAACCTGCAGCTCGTCGGCGCGCAGACGTTCAGTTCGGGCGTCGTGGCCCTTACCTACCAGCCGGACCGCGGCAGGTGACGGGCGGCAGCGGTTGACAGCGGTTCGCGTCGGGGCTACCCTTGCCCCATGCGCGACCGCACCACCCAGGACAAGCCACTGCCCGGCGAAGGACTGACCATAGCCGTCGACCACCGCGAGCGGCGGTCGGGTATCCCCGCGCTGCTGGCGGGCTATGGCATCCAGGTCGAGGAGCGCGAGCTAGAGGTCGGCGACTACATCATCGTCGAGGGCCAGATCGGCGTGGAGCGCAAAGCCCCGCGCGATCTGGCCCTCAGCATTCAGCAGCGCCGCCTGTTCGACCAGGCCGAGCGCCTCAAGGCCGCCTTCACCACGCCCATCCTGGTCGTCGAAGGTGCGAGCCTGTACACCTACACCCGCATGTCGCCCAACGCCCTGGCGAGCGCGCTGGCGCGCATCCTGGTCAACCCTGGTCTCAGCCTGTTGCGCACTGACAACAAAGAGGACACCGCCGTCTATCTACTGTACATGGCGCGCCACGCCCTCGGTCTGGGCATCGACCCCCTTGCCAGCCCCTACAAGCGCGCCGCCCGCAGCCTCGACGACGAGACGCTGCGGCTCGTGACCGCGCTGCCTGGCATCGGCGTCGAGACGGCACGGCGGTTGCTGGCCCACTTCGGGACGCCCGCCGCCATCTTCGCCGCTGACGAGGCTGACCTGTGCGCCGTCGAAGGCATCGGCGTGACACGCGCCCGCCGCATCCGCGCCGCCTTGCTGCATCGCCCTGGCATGGGCAACGAATAGCTCCAGGGACCTGGTTGGGGCATGTCGGTTGACCCGGCTTGTCAGCCGTGCTAGAATTGCCGCCCTCCCGTCGAGCGCCGCGGACGTGGAGTTGACCTTCGGGATCGGTCGAGACGGAAGGGACGCCAGGCAATGCTCCCCGCCCTTCGCATCCGTGTCCTCGGCGGCTTCGATGCCCGGTATGGCGAGACGAGCGTGGCCGCGCTCAGCACGGGTCGCCTCCAGGCGCTGGTCACCTATCTCCTCTTGCACGGCGACACCTCCCAGCCACGCCAGCACCTGGCATTTCAATTCTGGCCCGACGCGCCGGAGACCAACGCCCGCAACAACCTCCGACAGTTGCTGTTTCATCTGCGGCTCGCACTACCGGACGCCGAGCGCTTCCTGGCCATCAGTGGCGCAAGTGTTGCCTGGCGCCGCGATGAGGCGCAGGTTATCGACGCGCATCAGGTCGAGCAGGCATGGGCTGCTGCTCTAGCCGCTGAGCAGACTGGCGATGAGAGGGCGTTGCAGCAGCGGCTGGACGACATGATTGCCGCCTATCACGGCGACCTGTTGCCCGCCTGCTACGACGACTGGATTCGGCCTGACCGCGAACGTCTGCACAACCTTGCCCTCACCGCCTACGAGAAGCTGCTACGCCTTCTCGAAGCGCAGCAGAATGATGAGGCGGCGCTCCACACCGCGCACGCCATGCTACGGCTCGACCCACTCCACGCACAGACATATCTGCATCTCTTACGCCTTCACACCTCTCTTCGCGACCCGACCGGCGCGCGGCGCGTGTACGAAACCGCCGTGGATACATTCCGGCGCGAGTTAGGTGTAGAGCCAGGCGAGGCGCTACGAGAGGCTTTTGAGCGCTCGCAGCGCCTCGCTCTCACCGCGCCCCCTACCGTCCGCTCCGTGGCGAGGACGGCGCACACCGCCATCGTGATTGGTCGGCAGGCGGAACAAGAGCAGATGCGCAGGGCATGGCAGCGCGCGACAGCCGGGGCATCGGGCATGCTGCTCTTGACGGGAGAAGCGGGCATCGGGAAGTCACACCTGGCGGAAAGGCTGTACCATCAGGCGCAGCAGCAAGACTCCTCGGCGGCCAGCGCACGCTGCTACGAGGCTGAGGGGCGGCTGTCCTTCGCGCCAGTCGTCGAGTGGCTGCGCAGCCCGGCTCTCCGCCCCCACCTCGCGACTCTCGATCACGTATGGCTGACCGAGATCGCCCGCCTGCTGCCTGAAATGCTGGTCGAGTACCCCGACCTGCCCGCGCCGGAGAGCATCGGCGAGTATGGGCAACGCCAGCGTTTCTTCGAGGCCATGGCCCGCGCCGTCCTGGTCATCCCGCTGCCACTGTTGTTGTGGATCGACGATCTCCAGTGGTGCGACTCTGAGACCCTGGAATGGCTGCACTACCTGCTCCGCTCGCGCCCCGACGCCGCGCTTCTGATTCTGGGAACGGCGCGCAGCGGGGAATTGACGCGACAGCATCCTCTAGCCACAATAGCGCAACAGCTGCGCATCGAGGACAGGCTAACGCTGATCGAGCTCGGCCCCCTGGACGCCGCCGAGACAGCCCGCCTGGCCGGGGTGATTCGCGGCGCTGAGTTGGACGCGCCCGCCGCGCTGAGCTTGTTCCGCGAGACGGAGGGAAACCCTCTCTTTGTCGTCGAGACGGTACAGGCAGGCCTGATCGGCGCAGCAACCGCGGAGGCGGCAAGCGGCCCCGACGCGCCCAACCGGGGCGACGCGCCGATCCCGCCACGTCTGTACGCCATCCTCGCCCGGCGACTGGCGCAGCTCTCACCCCCAGCGCGTCGCGTGGCTGAGCTGGGGGCATGCGTCGGGCGCGCCTTTGCCTGGGAACTGCTGACACAGGCCCTAGCTGAGGATGATGCCGAACTGACTCACAGCCTGGACGAGCTATGGCAGAAGCGCATCCTGCGCGAAGTCAGCGCCAACAGCTACGACTTCAGCCATGACAAGCTGCGCGAGGTGACCTACGCTGAGATCAGTGTGCCTCAGCGCCGCCTCCTCCACCGCCACATCGCCCAGAGCCTGGAGGCGCTGCACGCCGCGAGCCTGGACCCGGTCAGCGCGCAGATCGCTGCCCAGTACGAGTTGGCTGGCGCGCCCAGCAAGGCCGTGCCTTACTACCAGCGAGCCGGGCTGGTTGCGGCCCGCGTCTATGCCAATAACGACGCCATTGCCTGGCTTCAGCGCGCGCTGGCTCTCCTGGCAGACCTCCCGGCGACGACCAAACGCGACTCTACGGAATTGGCCTTGCAGTTTGCCCTGGCCCGACTGTACCGCATCGCCAAAGGCTGGGCAGCGCCAGAAGTCGAGCGGGTGGTAGACCGCACCCTGGTTCTCAGCGAGAAGATCGGCGACGCCTTGCAGCGCGCCGAGGCGCTGTATGGCGCGCAGACCGTGTACGTGGTCGCGGGGCAACTCGACAAGGTCGAGAACACGTATCGCCAGATGTATCAGTTACACATGGACGCTCAAGGCCAACCCCCACCCAGATTCGCGGGCATGATGTACGCCGGCGCCAAGCTGCACATGGGACAGGCGGTCGAGGCCCGGGAAGTCTTCGAGCAGATGCTCGCCGTGGTTGACGAGCGGCAAGTTCTTGATCTGGAAACGTCCCAAGGTATCAACTACCTTGTCCACGGTCACGCCTGGCACGCCCACGCACTCTGGTACCTGGGTCAGCCGCGGGCTGCGCTGGAGCACGCCGCGCGGGCTGTCGCACTCGCTGAACAGTTCAGGCAGCCCTTCAACCAGGCGCTGGCTGTCACCTACCAGGCCATGCTGTTGGAGATGCAGGCCGGCTTTGAGCAGTTCCAGGTCTACGCGGGTGAGGCGGTCCGCCTCACCAAGACCTATGAAGCGCCCTACTATCATGCCTGGGCCAATATTCTCGCCGCCTTTGCCGAGGCGTGGCCTGAGCCGGATGAGGCAAGCCTCCAACAGCTTCGCCGCACCATCGATACCTTTACCGCCACCGGCGCCCACCTACGCCTGCCGTACTACCTGTCCCTCCTGGCCCGCGCCTATCAACGCGCCGACCGAGGGGCAGAAGGTATGGCTGCGCTTGAAGAGGCGATGCGCGAGTCGCGTCAGAACAACGAGCGCTGGTGGGCGCCGGAGTTACATCGCCTTCGCGGCGACCTGCTTCTCGCCCAGGGCGCTGCCGTCATCGATGTCGAGGTCGCCTACAAGCGCGCCCTCGACCTGGCCCGCGCGCAGCAGGCCACGCCCCTCGAGTTGCGCGCGGCGACCAGCCTGGCCCGCCTGTGGGCCGCCCTGGGGCAACCGGACGACATCGAGCGCTTACTCGCGCCCGTCTACCAGCGCCTCGCCGATGCCCCCGACTGCCCCGACATACGCGCCGCGCGCGCCGTCCTCGAGCACATGCCACGCTAGTCGGTCATCAGTGAGATAGGGCAGACGATCGCCGCCTAACGCCGTGCCTAACGCCTGGCTAACACTCCCTATGATAGAGTGTGCCAAGTACTATCGATTCCATAGATCGATTCCATAGGAGGGAGTCATGTCAGCGACAGGCTATGCTCCGAGTTCGGTGATGCTGGATGGTCAGGTGGTGGAAGGGCTGCGCGCCCAGCTGCGCGGCCGACTGCTGACACCCAGCGATGCAGACTACGACACCGCGCGCCGTCTCTACAACGCCATGATCGACAAACATCCCGCTCTCATCGCCCAATGCGTCGACGCGGCGGACGTCGTTAGCGCCGTCAACTTCGCGCGCGACCACCACCTGCCCCTGGCGATTCGCGGCGGCGGCCACAATGGGCCAGGCTTTGGTAGTGTCGACGATGGTCTCGTGATCGACCTCTCGTCCATGCGCGGCGTGCGCGTCGATCCTGCCGACACCACGGTGCGCGTCGAAGGCGGCTGCCTGTGGGGAGATGTCGATCATGCGACTCACCTCTACGGCCTGGCTGTCCCTTGTGGGTTCATCTCAACCACGGGCGTGGGCGGCCTGACCCTCGGCGGCGGCATCGGCTACCTGGCACGCCGCTACGGCCTGTCCATCGACAGCCTGCTCGAAGTGGACATGGTACTGGCCGACGGTCGGCTGATAACGGCGAACAAGGACCAGAACGCCGACCTGTTCTGGGCGGTGCGCGGCGGCGGCGGCAACTTCGGCGTGGTGACCTCGTTCCTCTTCCAGGGCCATCCTGCCCATACCGTCTATGGCGGGCCGATGATGTGGCCCATCGAGCAGGTCCCGGCCGTGCTCAAGTATTGGCAGGATTTCATCCTCAACGCGCCTGACGACATCAACGGCTGGTTCGGCCTCGTTACGGTCCCACCCGTTGCGCCCTTCCCTGAGTCATATCACCTGGCGAAGATGTGCGCGGTCACATGGTGCTACACCGGCCCCCTTGAGAAGGGCGCTGATGTCCTGCAGCCCATCCGTGAGGCGCTGCCGCCCGCCATCGACTTCGTCGGGCCGATTCCCTTCCCCGCCCTGCAGAGCATGTTCGACGGGCTGTATCCACCGGGCCTGCAGTGGTACTGGCGCGCGGACTTCTTCGAGCACTACGACGACAGGGCCATTGCTCTCCACGCCAAGTACGGTGCGCAGCTGCCCACCATGCACTCGACCATGCACATCTACCCCATCAACGGCGCAGCCGGCCGCGTCGGTCGCGCCGATACTGCCTGGGCTTACCGCGATGCAAACTTTGCGCAGGTTGTCGTCGGGGTCGACCCCGACCCGGCCAACAACGATCGCATGATTGAGTGGGCCAAGGATTACTGGCTGGCGATGCATCCCTACTCGGCGGGCGGTGGCTACGTCAACATGATGATGGACGAGGGCCATGAGCACGTCCAAGCTGCCTATGGCGACAACTATGCCCGCCTGCGGCAGGTGAAAGCCGCCTACGATCCGCTCAACCTGTTCCACGTCAACCAGAACATTCCGCCCTCGGTGTGATAGTCGAGACTGGCTAGCGCCAACCTCCGAGCGCCCCTCCCGTTTGAGGGGCGCTCGGTTTGTCCACATTCGCTGCTTTGACTATAGTTATTTCATTGCATCGAGACCGTCGCGTCAGCCCTTGCCCTGGCACATCGCGTAGCCACCTGGCCCCTGGCCCACCGGCCTGAGACGAGCATGAGCGAACCCTCTGCCTCGCGAACCGACCTGTGGCGGCAACGCTTCCAGCGCTTCCGCGCCCGCGCCCGCAGCGCGGCCCCTTTCCTCGCCGGCATGCTGGCGACGCTGCTGGCCCTCGCGCTGTACAACGCCCTCACCCCTAAGCCCCAACCGCTGACGACACGCCAGGTCAATGACCTGGTGGTGCAGGCGATGGCCTCGGCCACGCCGCCCCCGGCCCGCTCGGCGCTGGTCTACCAGGCCATTCGCCCCTCCTTCGTTCTCATTCAGGTCGACGAGCCGCCGGGCCAGGACGGCAAGCCCAAGCATGGTGTGGGCAGCGGGGTCATTATCAGCGAGCAAGGCGACATCCTGACCAGCCTGCATGTTGTCGCCGATGCCACGGCCATCAAGCTCACCTTCGCCGACGGGACCGAGGGCGACGGCGAGATCACCGCCAGTGACCCCAAGAACGATATCGCCGTGCTTCAGGCCAGCCAG
>CAZJJF010000195.1:0-7421 GCA_964546245.1 uncultured Anaerolineales bacterium | reverse complement strand
CAACAGCGAGACATCGAGACCAAGCAGCTGGCTAGAAAAGACTCCGCCGCCACCTCTACTGCTCAGAAAGACATGGGCGCCGAGCGCCAGGCAGGCGGCCTCGTTGACCTCGTCCGGTCGTTGGGACGAGCCGAGGATGAGGGCTGGCGGGTCCACAGTGTACCAGCGCATAGCAGGCGGCCCGTCGCTCTCCACGCCGCCCAGCAGGGCCAGGCTGGCCGCCAGCTGACGCGGAGCAGCCTCGACGCTGCCAGGTAGCCGTCGGATGGGGCGGGAGGTGGTTGAGGTCATGGCCCTGTGGGTTTCGAGCGACGCAAGTGCGAACGCCGCGAGGGTCATTATACCACGGTCGGGGCCGCGCACGACGGCTTGACTGTGCCGCTGGCATGTGAACAGGCCCACTCCCTGCTGGAGATGGGCCTGTCGGATTCAAAGGGGCGGTTGGCCTCACGCACTCGACGTAGGCGGCCCCATTTCGACGAGGACGGCGACGACGCGACGGCCGCGGTTCGCCAGCTCGGCCTCGAATTCCAGTTCCTCGCGCAATGCTGCCATGATCTCCTCGGACTTGACGCCCTGGGCGCGCGCCAGCCGTAGCAAGGCATCGAGCTGAGTGCGCAGATCGGCAGCGGACGGAAGTTGGACGGCGGGGCGGCGGGGGGTAGTGCGGGATGGGGTAGCGGCGCGGGCAACGGCCTGGTCAGAGCGACCGAGGTCGTGGCGGTTCATGGCACGACTCCTTTGTCGGTGCAACTTACTGATACCATCACATGTTAATATTATACGCTTTGACTTGCGGAATCCTTACAGCCAGGAGAGGGCCAACTGGGCGGGACTCGGCGGGTGAGGCGAAGTGAAGGCAAGGCCGAAGCCTAGAAGTGACGTCGCGAGGACTCAAGATGCCCCTGAGGGGACTGGATGACCAGAAGCGCTCGGGCAGGGACGGGCTGGAGGTTGCGCCAGCGATGCGGAAGAGAGGCCTCGAACAACAGGCTATCTTCGGTTTCGAGCAGGTACTCCTGACCGTCCACCTGATACACAACCTGTCCCTGCAAACAAACGACCAGTTCATGGCCGAGGTGAATGATCGGCTCTGGGCCGCTATCTGACTCTGGTTCCAGCGTGATAAGCAGTGGCTCCATCATCTGATCGGGCAGCCCCGTGCCCAGGCTCTCAATCAGCGCGCATGCGCTACGCGCCTGCTGGCGCTGGTCACGCTTAAGATAGACGATGGAACGACCAGACTCCGGCTCGACAAAGTCGGAGATCAAGACGCCGAGCGCGCCCGCGAGCCGGTGGAGGGTAGCAATAGTAGGCGATGTCTTACCCCGCTCGATGAGGCTGATGGTGTTGATCGACACACCACTAGCCTCGGCCAGGTCGCGTAGGGATAGGTGTCGCATCTGGCGCACGGCCCTGAGCCGCTGACTGACCAGGGAGGTTGAGTCGTCGAGCATGGGATAGCCTCCTGCGCTGCATCAACCACCGAGTGCCTATCGCTCGAATGTGGCTTGTAGCATCAAAATAGTATAATATGATAATGTGAGGCCTATAATCGCACATTATACTTGACAGACGTTCACTCGGCTGATATACTGCTGAGTGAAGAGTCTATCGACACACCTGGCTGACGCAATCATGCGTCACCTGGCGGGAGGAATCAAGAACTGGGCAAGGTAACGACATCCTCATCGAGCTTAGTACGTCGCCGGCCCTTCTGCTGCCAGCGTAATGCCAGGCGGTCGGCCGGACGCAGTGAGGATGTCCAGAGGGTGAGCTATGGCGTACAGCAGGCACGCATCTAGCGCAGGTCTGACCTCGGGTGTGCCAATCGGGACGCCGAGGTTGCGACAAGCCATGGGACTGCGCCGCATTCTGGCGCGGTCCCCGGTCATGGCAGCCGCCGTATTCAGTGTCGGGTGGCTGGCTCTCGGCCAACTGATCTATGTGGGCCTGGATTGGCTCATGCCAGATGCCACCTACGTCAGTCGAAGCCTGGTACGGGCGAGCCTGAGCGCGGCAGTCGTAGGCGGACTACTCACCTCCCTTGGGTGGTGGCAGCGAGCTGGCCTCGTGTCAAGGCCAGGCGCTCAGCATCTTAGCTATCTCGTCATACCCCTGGTTCTCGAAGCATCGCCTCTGGTGGTACATGGATTGGCCTGGCAGTCGGGTGTTTCGCTTGACCTTGCGATCAGCGGCCTGTGGGCCATTTGGGCGCTCCTGATTGCCTTTGCCGAGGAGGGCATGTGGCGGGGCGTACTACTCATGGCGCTAGCGCCTTCCGGTATACGCCGAGCAGTCCTCATCTCCGCGTTCGCCTTTGGGCTGACTCACCTCGGTAGCGCGTTCTTTGGCTGGCCTTTGACCACCGTGCTTCCCATGGTGGCCCTGACGACAGGAATGGGCATCATGTCGGGCGCGCTGGCATTGCGACTGGCAACTCTCTGGCCCGTCATTCTTCTCCACGCTGGCTATGACTTCCTGTGCCTATGCCCTGCCTTTCAGGTCACGCGGGGCATGTGCGGGTGCGTGGCGTTCGCTTTCCTGGCTATTGGGCTGGCGGCGGCAGGCTACGGGCTGGCCCTCTTGGGGCTGCCTGCTATGGCCGCTTCGCCGTCGCTACGCCGATATTCCCCTCAGTAGAGTGTTACGGCGGCTCCTATTTCTGAATCTGGACCTGGCCGACGTTCACCGACGAGTCGGGGGAGCCGGGCGCGGGCAGCCGCTCGCCGCTGCGCCAGTCGTACCAGCCGATGTTGAGGCGGGCGGGGCCAGCCGAGGCATCTTTGGCGACGGGTACATTGATCTGCTGGATGACGGTCTCGCCGGGCCGCCAGGCGGTGGTAGGGAAGCTGCCGCCTAGCGGTGGGCCGTCGGCCTGGCCGACAGTGCGGCCATTGGTGTCCACGAGGTGGATGAAGAGGTTGAGATCGGCATCCGTGGGGGCGAGAGCCTCCCAGACCAGGGTGACGCGGGTGGCGCCGCCGGGGATGGCGGGCTCGCCGTCGATGTGATAGGCGGCGAGGCGAAGATTCTCGCCGAAGACGGCCTCGGCTGGCGCGGGGGTGGCATCGATTTCAGGGCGAGTAGCCTGGGCAAGGCGGTAGACGATCAGATTGACACCGCCCCGGCTGTCCTTCACCTCCGAGCGGACAGCCTGGGGCCAGCGTTTCCCGAAGGCGTCGGCTTCCTGGCCGTCGGCAGGGTCAAACAGGTAGACGGCGTCGCCCTGGGAGGGCAGGGCCAGCCCGGCGCGGGTATCAACGACGCGAGGCGGGTTCTGGACATTGTTGAAGCGGATGACCGACTGGTTCCATAGCGCCGGTGAGGCGTAGGCCGTGCCGGTGGGCACGATGTCGGCCACGGCGCGAGCGCGATCCAGTGACCAACCGAAGAACACATCGTAGACTTCGGCGGCGTTGGCATACACGCCAAAGAAGTCGCGAGCCGACCAGGCCGCGCTGACGACAAGGATGCCCACCACGGCGGCGGTAGTCACGGCGCGGCCCACCCGTGGGCTAAGCCAGGCCGCGCCGCGTTCCATTGCCCAGGCAGGCAGCAGGAACAGGACGGCCCACGTGCCGTTGAGGCGGCCATAGCTGGGCGCGCCCGCGCTCAGCCATGAGGGCATGACCTGGAAGAGGTACACCAGGAGCACGAGGACAGCCGCCGACTGGGCCTTCTCGCCACGGCGGTTGAGCAAGTCGCGGGCAAGCAGCAGGACGCCCCCCAGGAAGAAGAGGCCCATCAGCGGGTCAAACACCGGGCGGCCACGAAGATTCTCCAGCCAGGATGTTGTGCCGCGCACATTGGTCATCAACAGGATGCTCCAGGCGTTCTGGAGCAGCGTCAGGGGCAGGTTGCCCTTGTTGACGTCTGGGTTGAGGACCGAGATCTGGCCCGTGCGGAGGGTTGCCATCTCGGGGTTCTGGACGAAGTAGAGAATCAGAGGGGCGGACAACAGGCCCGCCAGGCCCAGCGCGACAGCCAGGTAGACGAGGGGGGTCCAGGTGCGGCGGCGAGCCGCCAGCCACAGGGCGGAGCCGACCAGGATGGGGCCGGTGAAGGCTGCCCAGGCGAGACCGCGCCAGGTGGAGCGCCGCTCCTTCATCTGACCCGCTCCCATCCACCACGCCCAGGCCATGAGAGCCACCCATACCGGCAGCAGGCCCGCCCGCAGCGCCTGGTGCGACTGGGAGATGGGCCAGAAGGTGAAGGCGACCAGAGTCGCGGCAATCAGGGCGGCCCAGCGTGGACGAGGCAGGGGCAGGGCTGCGCTGAACAGATATTGGGCGGGAATCATGAGCACACCAACAATGGCCCCCGCCAGGCGAGCGGTCCACAGGGTCGGGCCGAGCAGGCTGAACAGGCCTGCCATGAAGTAGACGAAGAGCGGCTCGCGGCCGTTGTTGGCGGGCAGGAAGACGGGCCGCCAGCCGCGCATGATACTCACCGCGTCCTCGGCGTAGTGGGCCTCGTCGGGGTGCATGCCGGGCGGAATCGCGCCCAACTGGTAGAGGCGCAGGGCCGCGCCGAGGACGACCGCGGCCAGCAGCAGCCACAGGGCGGTGCGCCGCGTGAGGTCGGGCGCAGAGATCACGGCGTTACCTGGACGCGGTCCATGTCCAGTGCGCTGTCGTCGTCGCCGTCGAGGGGCAGGCGCGCGCCGGTCCGCCAGTCGTACCAGCCGACGCGGAGGGTGGCGGGGCCGATGGGGGCATCCTGCGCAATGGTTAGCTCGATGGGTTGGACTATCGTCTCGCCAGGCTGCCAACGCGAAGTAGGGTAGCTGCCGCCCAGGGGGGCGCCGTCGTACTGGCCGATGGTGCGGCCGGTCGCGTTGACGACGTGGACGAACTGGTTCAGGTCAGCTTCGATGGGGGTATCAGTCTGCCAGGCGAGGGTCAGGCGCAGCTTGTCGCCGCGGGCGAGGCTGGGGCCGGCCAGGGCGTGGCCCGCGAGGCGGATCTGGCCGCCGAAGCGAGGCGCGTCGAGGACGCTGAGGGTGGGGAATGCAGCGCGGGGCAGGCGGAAGGCAACCAGGGACAGGTCGCCGTGGCTGTTGCGGATGTCCTGGCGGATGGCAGCGGGCCAGCGCGTGGCAAACTGGTCGGCGTCCTTCGCCTCGACGGCCTCGAAGATGTAGCGGGCGTCGCCCTGGGCAGGCAGAACCAGCCCGGCGCGGGGATCGTAAGCGGTCGGCTGGCGGCGGGCGTTGAGAAAGCGGGTCACGGACTGGCCCCACAGGACAGGGGTGACGTAGGTTGGCCCCTCGGTGGCGATGGCAGCCAGTTCCTCGCCGCGCTCGACGTAGGCCCCGGTGTACGTCCCCGCAGCGGCCAGGGTCGCCGGGTAGGTGACATAAAAGTCGCGCAGGGACCAGGCCGCGCTGACCAGGAGGGCCAGGGCGACGGCGGCCGTCCCGATGTGTCGCCCGGCGTGGGCGTTGAGCCACGTCCCGCCGCGTTCTAGCGCCCAGGCGGGTAGCAGGTACAGGATGGGCCACGTTCCCGTCAGGCGGATATAGCTGGGAGCATTCTCACTGAGCCAGGCGGGGACGAGGCTGACAGCCAGGGTAACAACGAGCAGCACGGCGGCGTCTTGGGGCGATGGCCCGCGCCGACCGAGCAGATCCCAGGCGAGCAGGCCCAGCCCAGCCAAGAAGGCAACGCCAAGCAGGGGATCGAAAATGGGCCGTCCGGGCAGATTCTCGGTCCAGTCGCGACTGCCGCGCACGTTGGCGGCTAGCAGCAGATCGCGGCCGCTGCGGCCTAGCGCGCCGACCAGATCGCCCTTGTGATTGGCCGGGTCGAGCAAGGACACCTGGCCGGCGCGACGCAGCAGCAGATCGGGGTTATCGCGGAAGACGAGAGCCTGCGGGAGGACCAGGACTCCGGCCAATGTCAGAGTGACGGCCAGCCCGGCCAGCGGGGTGAGGCGGCGGCGACGCCAGGCGACCCAGGCGGCCGATACGACCAGCGGGATGGGCAGGAAGCGGGCCGATAGGTAAGTGTACAGGGCGGCGGCAAGGATGAGGCCGGTGAGCATGGACCAGGTGAAGGGTTGACGAAGGACCAAGGACCAAGGACCAACCAGAGAGCTCCGATTGGTCCTTGGTCCTTGGTCCTTCGTCGCTTCAGTCCTTCGTCCTTGGTCGTCTTGCCCTTTATCCTTGGTCGTTGGTTGTCGGTCGTCAATCGTGCGCCACCATGCCCACAGCAGGAGGGCGACCCACACGGGCAGGAAGCCTGCCCGTAGCGACTGGTGAGACTGGACGAGGGGCCAGAAGCCAATGGCGAGCAGGGCCGCGCTGAGCAGGGCGGTGACGCCGGGGCGAGGCAGGGGCAGGCCGCGCACGAAGACAGCCTGGGCGGGTAGGGCCAGGACATTGGCGAGCAGGCCGGTCAGTCGGGCGGCCAGCAGCGTGGGGCCGAGCAGGGCGAAGACAGCGGCTAGCATGTACACGAAGAGCGGCTCGCGGCCGTTGTTGCCGGGGAGGTAAGCGGGCCGCCAGCCGTCGAGGATGCGGGTGGCATCCCAGGCGTAGTGGCCCTCGTCGAAGTTAAACCAGAAGGGGTGGTCGAGGAGGTGCGGCAGGCGCAAGGCGACGGCCAACCCGGTGAGCGCCAACAGCGCCAGCCACCACAACCAGCGGGCGGGCGTGGCGGGGGTCGCGGCAGCCGGTTGGGGGGATGAGCCAGCGGGCATCCAGTCTCCGGGGGCGTGGCGCAGCGGCGGGGGACCAGGGCGAAGGGCCAGGGACGAAGAACCAGCCGCCAACGGCGCAGCGGCATTATAGCGAGGCCGGGAGCTTTCGCCAAAGTACGCGAGGATGGGCGAGGGTCTACACAGTCACGTAGATGATGCCCTCCTCTATCGTCACGTCATAGAGCCGCAGACGGCGGCGGTCAGCCAGAGCTTCGCCGGTCAGCAGATCGAACTCCCAGCCGTGCCAGGGACAGGCGAGAATCTCCCCCTCGCGGCCCCAGCGAAACTCGCCCGGCGGCGACGGCAGCGTTGTGCCGCTGACGCGGCCCAGGCACACCGGGGCCAACTCGTGGGGGCAGACATTGAGCACCGCGACAAGCTGGCCCTTGACGTTGAACAGGCCGATGGAGCGGCCATCTACCTCGACCAGCTTGCGCTGGCCGGGCGGAATCTCGTCGACCTGGGCGACTGGCCAGCGGCGGCGGGTGCGGTCACGCGGGGGCATGGGTAGCCTCCGGCAGGCGATACAACTCACGGGCGGTCTCGCTCAGGATGCGCGGGCGCAATTCGGGGCGGAACGCGCCGCCCACAAAATCGGGCGTGTCGCCATCCCAGTGGGGATAGTCGCTGGAGAACATGAGCGTCGGCGCGGCATCGAACATGTCCATCATCGCCGGGAAGTGCTCGTGCGTGTCCGGCTCCTCAATGCGCTG
>CAZJJF010000194.1:0-7426 GCA_964546245.1 uncultured Anaerolineales bacterium | reverse complement strand
CCCAGGTTGAAGGCGCAGCCAACGAAGAAGGAGGTGCGGCTGCCCAGGGGCTTGCCATTCATGTCCTCGCCCTGATTGAAGCGCTTGATGAGGCCCATCAGGCCCGACGCTGTGACATCGCCCACCGCTGAAGCGTTGGGATAATCGCCCACATTGGGCAGGTCGCCCATAACGACAAAGATGTTGCGGACGCCCAGGGCGTGCGCGCCCATCACCTCCGAGTGCAGGGCGATCAGGTTGCGAGTTCGGCACGCCAGATGCAGGACGGTTTCGATACCCACGCGGTTCTGCACCAGGGAGCACATCGCCAGCGCGCTCAGGCTAGCCGTGGCGCGCGGGTTGTCGTCGACGTTGATAGCATCCACCAGGCCAGACTTGCGCAGCGCCATGATGGACGGCAGGATACGGCCCACATCGAAGCCGCGCGGCGGCGTCACCTCCACCGTTACGACGAACTTCTCGGCCAGCTTGCGTTCCAGGCCCGTCGGCTGATACGTGTCAACCGCGACAGCCGCGCCGACCGCCTCGACTCTGCGCGTGACTGGGGCGGGCATGCGGGGGCGGGGGCGGGCAGTGCGGGCAACCTCGGCCAGGGCCTGGATGTGCGCGGGCGTCGTGCCGCAGCAGCCGCCAATGATCGTGACACCGCTCTCGATCATCTGCCGCGCGTAGTCGGCCATATAGGCGGGCGACGACAGATACATGAAGCGGCCGTCGATAATGGTGGGGTAGCCTGCGTTGGGCTGCGCCGACAAGGGCTTGGAGGCAACGGCGGCCATAGCCTCCATGACGGTCAGCATCGGTTGCGAGCCGAAGGAACAGTTCGCTCCCAGGGCATCTACGCCTAGTGGCTCCAGTGTCGCCACCACGTCGGCCGGGGTATGCCCCCGCACTGTCACCGCTTCCTCGTTGAAGGTCATCTGGGCGATAAGAGGCAGGTCGGGAGCAACTGTCTTGACGGCCTTGACCGCCTCCACAATCTCGGCCAGGCTGGAGAAGGTCTCCAGGATAATAAGGTCAACACCAGCCGCTGCCAGCGCCTCGATCTGCTCGACGAAGATAGCCCGCGCCTCGGCCGGACTGGTAGAGCCGTAGGGCGCCAGCCCCTTGCCCAACGGGCCGACCGCGCCGGCGACGAAGGCCGACCGCCCGCTCTTGGCAATCGCCTCGCGAGCGATCTCGACGCCGCGTGTGTTGTACAGGGCGACGTTGTCGGCCAGGCCAAACTCGCCCAGCCGCACGCGGTTTGCGCCGAAGGTGTTGGTCTCAATAATCTCCGCGCCCGCGTCGAGGTAGTCGCGATGGATGCTCAGGACCAGGTCGGGGTGGGAGACAACCAGCTCGTCGAAACTCTGGTCGTAAGAAACGCCACGGGCGTAGAGCTGCGTCCCCATCGCCCCGTCGCAGACGATGGGGCCGAGCTGGAGTCGCTCAAGGAAGGTCATAGTCATGGGGCCTCAGGAACACGGGACAGCCATCGTAGGCCGCCAATTATACAACAGCCGCGGCAGTTCTTGCCACGGCTGCGTGGGCGCTATGCTTGTTGCGCATAACGAAAGTATAGCACACCGCATATCATATACCGAGTCCAACACGAAGCTGCCGATTCTCTCGCGCTGGGTAGCCACATCCGCCACAAGCGAAGCGCATCAAATGACGTTGTGCTCACGCCGCGCCGTCGCCGTGAAGCGGTTGATGCCCAACTCGCTCACGTCGATGCTCGGCGCGCCCCGAACAATCATCTCAGCGATGACCTGGCCGGTGGCCGGGCTGTGCATGAAGCCGTGGCCGCTGAAGCCTGCCGCCACCAGGAAGCCCTCGACTTCCGGGACCGCGCCGAGGATGGGGTTGCCGTCGGGCGTCGTGTCGTACAGGCCCGCCCAGCCACGCATGATGCGCGCCTCGGCCAGCACGGGCGCGCGGCGCAGCGCCTGCTGAATCATCGCATCCAGCCAGGCGGGGTCAAGGCTCAAATCGAAGCCGGGCGGCTGGTCTTTGTTGGTCATGCCGAGCATGATGCCCGCACCCTCGCGGCGGAAGTAGAAGGACGGCGTAAAATCGATAACCATCGGGATATCGTGAGGCATGCGGTCGAAGGCGTCGGTGATGTACACCTGGCGCTTGAGGGGCACGATGGGCAGGTCTGCGCCTGCCTGCCGCGCTACTTCGGCAGCCCACGGCCCTGCGCAGTTGACGACCCAGCGCGTGGCAATGCGTCCCTCGCTCGTCTCGACGGCAACAACCCGCCCAGCTTCGACGACGATGCCCATTGCGTCCACACCGATGCGCACGCGCACACCCAGGCGGCGCGCGGCCTGGGCATAGCCCTGGGTGATGGCGTAGGGATCGCCAACGCCGTCCAGCGGGCAGTAGGTCGCGCCGAACAGGTCATCCACCATCAGGCCCGGCACGAGGTCGGCAGCCTGGGCAGGGCTGAGCAGACGCACATCCACGCCGAGGCCGCGCTGCATGGCGACGTTGTCCTGGAACTCGGCCCAGTCGGCGGCGTTGTCCAGGACAAACAGGTAGCCGCGCCAGATGAAGTCAGCGGGAGCGCCGGTATCATCGCTGAAGCGCCCGAACTGGGCGACGCTGGCCTGGGAGAGGCGCACGTTGACCGCGCTAGAGAACTGGTGGCGGATACCGCCCACCGACCGCCCCGTCGAGCCCGCCGCCAGGCTGATGTCCTTCTCCAACAGGATGACATCCGTGCAACCACGGCGCGCCAGATGCCAGGCGACGCTGGCGCCGATGACGCCGCCGCCGATGATGACTACGTCCGCGTGGGGCATGGAGAAGGCTCACTCCTCGTATTTGTATGTCGCTCCGCCATGGGATGCGCCAGGAGTGAAACGCGGGCTATTTCGAATATTCTCGCGTTTCACGCCTCACGTTTCACACCAGCATCACGTCGCATCACTGACTGGTCTTGGAGTTCGCGCCATGCCTGCTGCAACATCTGCACGTCCCATTCCCGCGCCGGGCTTTCGCCGATGATGAGGCCTTTGCAATCGCGATCGCGCAGGGCGCGCAGGCAGTCGCGGTAGGCAAAGTCGGCGTCGGCGAAAGCCAGGTGATGCTGCTCGCCGTGCTTGCCATAGGCGATGCCCGACATGTGGATGTGCATGTCGTCCAGGGCGCGCCGCCCCAGCCGCGCCGCCATTGTGTCGAGGTTGGCGAGGAACTCGTCATACGTGTTGTCCCGCCCGTGGCGAGCGTGCAGGTGAGCGAAGTCGACACAGGGCAGGCAGGGCGGCAGGGCAGCGCACAGGTCAAGAACCTCGTCCAGGTCGCCCCACTGGCTGAGGCGGCCCATGACCTCGGGCCGCAGGACAGCCCCAGAGCCTTCGGCGGCCAGCGCCTCGACCACTGGCGCCAGGTGACGCTGGATGATGGTCGTCGTTTCGGCGGGGGTGTTGTCGTGGTAAAAGCCCAGGTGCAACACGATATTGCGCGCCCCACACAGGTCGCCCACCCGCGCCGCGGCCAGGATGCGCTGCTGGCTGTCGGCCAGTTTCTGGGGGTCGCGGCTGTTGAGGTTGATGTAATAGGGGGCGTGGAGACTGAGGGCGATATCCTCGCGCTCGGCGGTTGCCCGCACCCGGGCCGCCGTCGCCGCGCCCATCGTCACCTTCTGGACCATCGCCATTTCCAGCGCGTCCAGGCCCAACTCGCGGCAGCGCACGATGCCCGCCTCGGTGGACGGCTTGGGCGACGACTCGGGGACGCCAGAGACGCCAAACAGGAGACGGTCGGGCGGGCCATGCATCGCGCTATACCGTGACGGGGTCGACAGCATACAGCCGCCAGGTTCCAGGCACGCCCTTGAGGCGGCGTTCCCCGCGATCCTCGAACTGGATGCCCGAACCGACCACCAGATCCCTGACTGTGCTAGACACAAGAACCTCGCCGGCCGCCGCGGCCGCCATGACCCGCGCCGCCAGGTGAACCGCGATGCCACCCACATCCTCGCCGCGCACCTCGATCTCCCCCGTGTGTAAGCCCGTGCGGACTTCGATACCCAACGCCCCGACCGCACGGCTGGTAGCGACGCCGCAGCGAATGGCGCGGGCGGGGCCATCAAAGGTAGCGAGAAAGCCGTCCCCGGTACGCTTCACCTCGCGGCCGCGGTAGCGGGCCAACTCGCGCCGCACGACGGCGTCATGGCTGTCGAGAAGATCCCGCCAACGGCGGTCGCCCATCGCCGCCGCCTGCTCCGTGGAGCCAACGATGTCGGTGAACAGAACGGTTGCGAGCATGCGGTCCGTCTCGGCCTGCCCAGGCGAGCCGGTGAGGAATTCCTCGATCGCATCGAGGATGGCATCTGCCTCACTCGTGAACGGTAGATGCTCCGCCCCGGCTAACTCGACCAGGCGCGCGCCCGGAATCAGCCTCGCGATGTAGCGGGCCTCCGCCACATTGACCTCCTGGTCGCCGACGCTTTGCAGCACCAGGGTAGGCGACTGGATGCTCGGTAGGACGGCACGGATATCGACCTGGGTATTCATGCGCCCCAGGGCAACCGCCGCGCCGGGGCTGGCACTCTGGCGAAAGTACGCACTCAGCCAGCGCCGAAAGCGGGTATCGTTGGACGCGCTCGGCGCAAGGGTCTGAACATCGGCCAGTTCGTCCCCCCAGCTGCCCGGGATGGAAGACAGCCAGGCCTCCCTTGCCTCAGGCGTAGGCGCCCACGGATAGTCTGGCGACCAGATGCGCTTGGCGAAGATGCCGAAAGTTACCAGGGCGGCGGTACGCGCAGGGTAGGTGGCGCTGAACAGGCACACCAGCGTGCCGCCTTCAGACCAACCGAACAGGGCGGCTCGCTCAGAGCCGACAGCGTCCATGACCGCTCGCACGTCGTCCATACGCTGTTCAAGAGCGGGCAAAGCATCGTGGGGGACGCGGTCCGACAGGCCAGTGCCACGCTTGTCGAAGAGAATCAGGCGCGAGAACGACGCCAGACGGCGCAGAAAGCGGGCGTAGCTCGGCTCCTCCCAGGCCATCTCGACATTGGAGATCCAGCCGGGCACGTACACCAGATCGATGGGACCATCACCAACCACCTGGTAGGCTATGCTCACGTCGCCGCTTCGCGCGTAGCGCGTCTGGGGAGGTATCTGCATGGGGATAGGGTAAACGAGAGGCGGCGCGCTGTCAAGGGCAACATCACTTGTCGGCGGCCCGACTGCCACGCATTACGGCTCGAGCGTCGCCTGTCCCGTCGCCGGATCTAGCCGCCAGCGGCGGCCATCGGAGGTTGTGAGCAGGAGCTGCATAGGCGCTGTCCACTCCAACGTCCGGGGCCGGTTCTCCTCTGGAAAGGGCGTGATATGCTGCGTGCCTGTCGCCAGGTCGCGCACGCCAACCTGGCCGTCCCAGGCAACGAAGGCCAGCTGCGTCTCGTCGGGAGACAGGGCCAGCCACGCCCCCAGATCAGGCGCGAGGCGCGTCGCGCCGCCGTCGCCCAGGTCCAGCCGCCACAGGTCAGAGCCATTGACAGCCATGTTGGGCGCGCCGTCCGTGTGGGGCAGGTTGGTGTAGTACAGGCGGCGGCCATCCTTCGACCACATCAGTACACTCGGTGTCGTGAACCCCAGCCCAGTCGGGCGCGTTTCCGCCACCGGTGTCCAGGTGGGCGTCCCGTCAGCGCCCGTGACCGTCAGCTGTGTTTCGTAGCGCTCCACCGGTGCGGCTCCTGGCGCGCCGAAAACGGCGCGCATGCGGGCCGTCCAGCGGCCGTCGGGCGAGCGCCACTCGTCGCTAAGAGTGGATTGCTTGAGCGGCGCGGTGGAGTCGGGCGTCAAGACTGGCCGGTCAGTCGTGGGGGTGATTCCCGCCGTCGGGGGTGGGGGCGCAGGAGACGTAACCGTCGCCCGCACCACAACGGTTGCCGTCGGCGGTGCGACGCCTGTGGGGGCGGAGAGAGTCGCCCCGCAGGCGCCGATGACCAGCGCCAGGCCGGCCACTGCCGCCAGTGCCAGTAGCCTGATCCAACATTGACGAACCATGCGCGCCGCCTCCAGGAGCGATGAGCCAACCGGCCTGTGATTATTATACTCGGTCGACCCGTGAGCGGTTCGCGTCGCGGGCTACATCCAAAATACGCCCTTTTGAGGCTGTTCCTGCTCGCCGACTCGCGCTATACTGAGCGGAGGGTAACGCTGCCCTGTCCACGCGCCTATCCCCGTTGCGGCCTGGTGGAAGGCTACATCACGCCGCAAGTACCATGCAACCCCCTAGCCAGGAAAGGAGTCCCCCTATGAAACGCTGGCAAATGCTGCTGGCGCTGACCACTCTGATGGCTGTATTGGCAGCCGTCGGCTTAGGACGCGCTGCCGCGGCGCCCGATGCCCAGGTCCAGGTGCTCGAGGCCCGGATTCAGATCGTGTGGCCGCATAGCACAACAGGGCAACTTGCCGCCGTCACCGCCGCGCCCCTGGCCAATATCACCGCCAATGTGTTCTTCCCCGGTACGACGATAAGTGTCCCCTGCAACTTCAACTCGCCGGTGCGGCTCTGGGTGGCCGTCAACAACGAGCCGGCCGTACCCATCGCCGTGGGCACGCGGCGCTTTGTCCAGGTCGGCGGCTCTAACCCGTTCTACTACCCGGTGTGGGACTTCAATGACGTGAATGTGTCGGCGGCCAACAACCCCAATAACAAGATCTACATGTACGCCCAGGTGGACAATGCCCAGACCCTGGCCAACGTGTGGATTCACGCGGCCAACGCCCTGACCTTCCTCCCCAACCCGCCGCAGCCAACGACGGCCGGCGGTACGCCGGCCAACGTGGTCGGCCGGATTCAGATTGTCTTCCCCCACGACCACGCGGGCAACCTGGCCCCGGTGACCAGCGCGCCCCTCGCCAACCTGCGGGTCGCCTTGTTCGAGCCTGACTCGACGCGCTCCGTTGGAACAAACTTCAGCAACCCGGTATTCCTGCTCAAGGGTCTCAACAACGATCTCCTGTATCCTGCCGAGGTCAACCCCGGCCAGAAGATGGTCATCACCGAGAACGGCGTGACCTACCCCGTCTGGCTGTTCAACGACGTGGATGTATCGGCTGCGCGCAATGCGGCCAACAAGTACGCCTTCCGCGTGGTCGTCCAGGGCGTAGGCTCGACGTCCAATATCTGGATCCACGGGGCGTCAGCGCAGACGCTTCTGCCAAACCCGGTGACCGTCAGTGGCGGCGGCTGCGCGGGCTTCATCCCCACTACTCCGACAGCGCCGACGGCGACGCCCATCGTGCCGACCGCCACAGCCACCACCGCGCCACTCCAGCCCACCGCGACCAGCATTCCGCTGCCCAGCCCGACCGAGGCCCCGCCCCCCACCGCCACGTCTATCCCGTTGCCGACGCCGACAGAGCCGCCGCCGCCGACGGCCATCCCGTCACCCACGGCTGAAATCCCCTCGGTGCTG
>CAZJJF010000193.1:295-7441 GCA_964546245.1 uncultured Anaerolineales bacterium | reverse complement strand
ACCAGTACATGGTGGATGGGGTAATCGACCATTGCATCGTAGGTGGGCAGGATAGCGCCGCCCGGGTAGCCGAAGATGGTATCGACCCCCTCACGCATCAGGACTTCCCAGACAATCTGTGCGCCGGTTCGTTGCATGGTTCCTCCGCTGGTTCGATAAACAGCTCCGTGGGCTGCGCGGTGAGTCGCTAGAATCGCGCGCCCCCACGCAAGATGCGCCCCGTGACGGGTACGCCGAGGGTGGAGGCGTCGTTGACCTGCCGATGGCGGCTCCGCGGCCGCGCGATAGATTTACAGCTTGTGCAACGAAAAACCCCTCGGCTTGCGCTGAGGGGTCGTTACCACCTTCGTGTGTGACCTTGCCGTGCGGTCGCTACCGCCCCTCAGCGTGCCTAACCCCCTCGTATACAAGGACGAGGAGGCTGCTAAGAATGACGATAATCGAGAGGTCGTGGCGGGTCATGGCGATGTTACTATCTCGTCGGCGATTGCGACACAACTGCTGCCATTCTACACGAGATAACGCACCTTGTCAACCGCGAGATACGGGAAATTCGGGGCAAATTGTTGAATCCGCCAGGATAGAGTACATTTAGGGCATGATAACCCAAGCTCTTATCTTCGATTACGACGGCGTGATGACCTTCAATGAGAACCGCAGCGAGGACTATGCGCGGGCAGCCCAGGCGCTGGACCTGAGCGTGGAGGAATTGTATCAGCGGCTGTGGGAGACGGACGGCTGGCAGAGGGTGAAACGGGGCCAGATCGGCGAAGCCGAGTTCTGGCGCGCTGTGCTGCCCCTGGTGGGCCTGGAAGCCGCTGATGACCCTTACGGTCCGCTAGCCTTCCTCATCGAGGAGCGCATCGACCCGGCCATGCTCGACCTGACGCGCCGCCTCAAGCCCCACTACCAGCTGGCGCTGCTCAGCAACGCCACGCTGGGCTACGAACCACGCTGGCAGACCTTCGAGTTGCACACCATCTTCGATGTCATGATCAACTCGGCTCGCGTCGGCCTGGCCAAGCCCGAAGCCGAAATCTATCACCTGGCCCTGGAACTGCTGGGCCGACAGCCTGGCGAGTGTCTCTTCATCGACGACAAGCCGCGCAACACCATCGCCGCCGAGGCCCTCGGTATCCCAAGCATAGTGTTCACCAACGCCGCTCGGCTCGAAGCTGAGTTGGCGCGGCGCGGTATTCTCGCGCCCACACCGGCATAAGGAGGCCACCCGCTTGCGCTCACCGGAAGTACTCGAATCCACCCCCCAGGTCGCCCAGCAGGGCGTCGTCATTCGTGCCCAGAGCGGCTTCTACACCATCCGTGCTCCCGGCGGAGACGTGGTAGAGGCCGTTGCTCGTGGTAAGCTGAAACTCGTCCGCGGTGACCAGCGCGTGACCAGCAAGACGCTGGTCGCACCCGGCGATGTAGTGAGCTTCGTTATCGGAGACGATGGGCGCGGTCTCATCACCGAGGTCGCCGAGCGCCGCAGCAAGCTGGCCCGCCGCGCCGCGCGGAGCACGCCTGTCACGGGCAGCGGCTACGACAAAGAACATGTCATCGTCGCCAATGTCGATCAGGTTGCCATTGTCATGGCCGCCGCCCAGCCTCCCCCCCGCCTGCGCGGCCTGGATCGCTACCTGGTCATCGCCGAGCACAATGGACTGGACGCCCTCATCGTTGTCAACAAGATCGATCTGTTGGAGCCGGGCATTCCCGAAGAGGTCTTCGGGACGTACTGCGATATTGGCTATCCGGTGCTGTACGTGAGCGCCAAGACGGGCGAGGGCGTCGAGGCCTTGCGCGCCGCGCTGGTGGGCAAGGAAACTGCCCTGGCGGGGCCGTCGGGCGTGGGCAAGTCCAGCCTGCTCAACCGCGTCGAGCCGGGCCTGGGGGAGGCGGTGAGCGAAATCAGCGAGGCGACAGGCAAGGGCCGCCACACGACGACCCGCGCCCAACTATTCCCCCTCGGCGAGGGCGGCTTTATCGCCGATACGGCGGGCCTGCGCGAGGTGGGGCTACTGGAGATGGACGAAGGCGAGATTGCCGCCGGGTTCCGCGAGTTTCGCCCATTTTCCCCAGAGTGCCGCTTCAGCGGCTGTACCCACGTCCACGAGCCGGGCTGCGCGGTGCGCGCCGCCGTAGAGCGGGGCGACATCACCCAGCAGCGCTACGACAGCTATCTGCGCCTCCTGGAAGAGGATGCCTACAAAGACCCCTGGGAGAAATAGCCGCTATGCCCCGCGTCCCCAGCCTCCATACCCACTCGCGCTACGGCGCGGCGCGGGCGACATTCAGGGCTACGTCACACCCTGGGCTTTCAACCTTCAACCTGCGACCTTCAACTTCAACGTCGATTGCCGTCGCGCGCGGGTGAGGCGGGCATGGAGAGCGGCGGCCTGGGCGCGGTCGAGCGCGTTCAGGCCGGTCACGCCGTAGTCGCGCTCGATGGTTTCCGCCAGCCGCGTGCCCGAAATGCCCATACCCTCCGCCAGCCGTCGAATATCAGCCAGCGCCATCTCGTCCGCCGGGGCGACCGTTTCGTCCACAATAGGCGCGTCGCGCTGGGCGGCGATGGCTTCGGTCTCGTGGACGACCGTCTCACCTGTGGCGTGCCGCCCCAGCAGTGGCGCGAGGTGGGCGTAGCCCATATTGGGTACACGCTGCCCGACGCGAAACAGGCCGCTGCGGTCCTTCTCCACGATGCTAATGTGTTCTCCGCCTTCGACGACTAGCCGTATCACCAGGTCAGGCCAATAGCCTGTCTTCTTCTCGGCATCCGGCTTCTCGCCCACCTTGACCGCCACCTCCTGGCCGCGCCCGTCGCGCCGCATCTCCATGATGTCCCGCTGGTGCGCGGTAAGGACAACGTTGACCGGCAGATTCACCAGGTCAGTCATCGCCGAGTATAGCCGCCGCTTGATGAGACCCCAGTCGCGGGGTGTCAGCATGACATCGTCGGCCGAGCGACCATAGCGAGCCGCCCGCGCCTCAGCGGCCTGCTGCCCCGCGTCCTGGAGCACCTGCCAGACGATGGAGATGGGATCGATGACCAGCGTCTGCCAGGTGCGGCCGTGGTCTGCCTTGACCGCCTCGATGGCCTCGAGGATGTCGCCGAAGCTCTTGGTGCGCAGCACGTCAAAGTCGAAGCGGCCCCCGTACAAGTCCGCGCCCCCCTCGGTGTCGATGAGGGCGACGCCAGGGAAGGTCAGCGCGAACCACGTCTTGCCGACGCCCGGTTCGCCGTAGACAAGAATCTTGGCCTTTTTCTGGACGGCCTCGGCAGGCTGGAAGGGGTTGCGCGGGGGCATAAGTTCTCCGGGATAGAACGCTTGTTCTGATATCCAGTATAAGGGCTTCGGCGTCCACTGTCAACACCCAGGAGGGGCGGCGTGGGCCGAACCTTGCGGCGTGGAGGGCCGCGATTGGCGAGACTGCCTATCCCGTGGGCCGGTGCGTCCACCCGAAGTCGCGAGCGTAAGTGGCGCAGCCGCAGCGCCGGTGGCATAATCAACCTACCTTCGCATTCGAGGAGACTCCCATGCCTGATTCCCGCATCGAAAAGTGGGCTGATGCCCTGGTTCGCTTCTGCCTCGACATTCGCCCCGGCGACCTGGTCCTGGTACGCTCGACGCCGGAGGCCGCGCCTCTGGTCCGCGAGGTCTACCGCCGTGCGCTGCAGGCGGGCGGCCACGTGACGCCGGCTATTGCCTTGCCCGGCCTGGAAGAGATCTTCTACGCCAACGCCAACGATGATCAGTTGGGCCACGCGCCGCCGGTGGAGGAGCTATACGCGGCGCGCTACGACTGCCTGCTGAATATCAGCGCCGCCTCTAACACCCAGGCTCTCAGCGCCGTCGATCCTGCGAGGCTGCGGCGGGCAGGGCAGGCGCGGGGGGCCTTGCTGCAAACGCGTATGGCCCGCTCCGCGGCGGGCGAGATGCGCTGGTGTAGCACACTGTATCCCACCGAGGCCTACGCTCAGGACGCCGCCATGTCCCTGGCCGACTATGAGGCCTTCGTCTTCGATGCCTGCCGCCTCAACGAGCCAGACCCCATTGCGGCCTGGTTGGAGCAGCGCGACAGCCAGCAGCGTCTCATCGACTGGCTCACCCCTCGCGACAGGGTGCATATTGTCGGGCCTGACATCGACATAACAATGTCTATCAAGGGGCGCACGTGGGCCAACAGCTACGGCCTGCGCAACTTCCCCAGCGGTGAGATCTTCACCGGCCCCATCGAGGACTCGGCCGAGGGCACGATTCGCTTCACCTATCCGGCGTCGGTCAACGGGCGGCAGGTGGAGGATATTCGGCTGTGGTTCGAGCGGGGGAAGGTGGTACGGGCGACGGCGGCCAAGAACGAGGACTTCCTGCTAGCCATGCTCGACAGCGACGCGGGGGCGCGCTACCTGGGCGAGTTGGGTATCGGCGCCAACTTCGGCATCCAGCGCTTCACGGGCAGTATTCTCTTCGACGAGAAGATCGGCGGCACGACGCACCTGGCTGTGGGACGTAGCTATCCGGAGACGGGCGGCGTCAACCAGTCGGCCATTCACTGGGACATGGTGGCCGACCTGCGGCGCGGCGGCGAGATTCGCGTCGACGGCGAGCCGTTCATGGTCGACGGGCGCTTCCAGGTGTAAGCGACTTCGCCGTGCAGACCAGCCACGCCCACACGCGGCCCCTCGACTGGGGCGGTGTCGCTCTTATCACGGTTTCGGCGGCGGGGTTCGCCACCCTCGCCATCTTCGGCAAGCTGGCCTTCGCGTCCGGCATGAGCCTGTCGACGATGCTGGCGCTGCGCTTCAGCGGCGCGGCCGCCCTCTTCTGGGCCATCCTGGCTGTCACGGGGCTGGCAGCGGCGCGGCTGGGTCGTCGCAAGATCGGCCAGCTGCTGCTCATGGGTGGTGTTGGCTACGCGGGCCAGTCGACGCTATATATGCTGGCGGTGTCCCTGATTCCGGCCTCGGTCGTCGGCATGCTACTGTACACCTATCCGGCGTGGGTAGTGCTGCTGGCGTGGCGACTTGATGGTGACCGCCCCGACGCGCGGCGCTGGTTGGCCCTAGCGCTGGCCCTGGCGGGCACGACCCTCATCGCGGGCGACCCGAGCGGCAGCGCCAACCTGTTGGGCGTCGCGCTGGCGCTGCTGGCGGGGTTGTGGTATGCCTGCTACATCGTCCTGGGCAACCGCATCATTCGCCATGTACCACCCACGGCCAGTAGCGCCTGGATTCTCAGCGGCGCGACGATCAGCTTCATGGCGCTGGGCCTGCTCCTGGGCCAGCTACACTTCGACTTCGCCGCCCCCCAGGGCTGGGTTGCCATCGCGGGCATGGTCATACTGGCGACGGTGATCCCCGTGTTCACCTTCCTGTCGGGCTTGCAACGGGTGGGGCCGGCTCGCGCGGCCATCCTCAGCGCGCTGGAGCCGGTATTCACCGTGTTGCTCGCTATTGTCGTTCTCGGCGAGCGGCTGACCGCCACCCAGGTCGTCGGCTCGGCGCTCATCATCGTCGCCGTGATTCTGCTCCAACTGCGGCGGTGACAGCGGTCGGACGACGACTCACGCTATGATAGCTCTGCCACAGCCGCGATGATCTCGCGGCCAAAGGCCTCCAGGGGCGTGATTGTCTCGACGTTGGGCATGACGTTGGCGTTGGCCCCGAGTCCAGGCCTATCGCGCGGGGTGGGCAAGTCCCCGCCTGACTTTGCGCCGCGAGAGGCGAGCGACTATAATCGTCGCAAACTGATTCGACTTACCCTGGAGCCGCCACCGATGGATCTTCCGACGGAAAAGCAAAACGCGCACATCAAGGTTCTCTTCGTCTGCATGGGCAATATCTGCCGTTCGCCCATGGCCGAGGCCATCTTCCGCCACCAGGTCGCCGACGCGGGGCTGGCCGATCGCTTCGAGATCGACTCGGCGGGGACCCATAGTTACCACGTTGGCGAACGCCCCCATCCTGGTACCCAGCGCGTCCTGTACACCCACGGCATTGATGTGGGCGACCAGCGGGCGCGCCAACTGCGCCCCGGCGATTTCCGCACCTTTGACTACATCGTTGCCATGGACGCCGACAATGTCGCCGATATGACGGACTATGCGCCTCGCGCCGATATGGTGTATCGCCTGCTGGACTTCTCGCCCAACCAGTCCCTGCGTGATGTGCCTGACCCTTATTACACCGGCCAGTTTGAGGAGGTGTATGAGTTAGTGGCTAACGCCGCTAAGGGCTTGCTGGTGTACATCCGCCGCGAGCGGGGACTGTAGAAAGACGACCACCGACGACTGGCCACCGACCACGAGTAGAGTGGTGGTCAGTCGTCGGTGGTCGCGCGGGGAAATGAGCCGCTACATGGAACGAACCCTGACCGCCGCCAACCTGACGCGCGACGATATGCTCAACCTGCTGTACTGGATGCGGCTGACGCGGGCGTTCGACGAGCGCGTGCATCTGCTGTACAACCAGGGACGCATCCCCGGCGCGGCCTTCTCCCAGCGGGGCCATGAGGCGATCACGGTGGGCAGCAGCTTCGTTCTCGGCCCCGATGACCTGGTGGCGCCCGTGCATCGTGACCTGGGGGTGTACTTGCAGCGCGGCATGACCCCGCGGCGAATCATGGCCCAGATGATGGGCCGCGCCACAGGGCCGAGCCGTGGCCGTGATGTCAACCTGCATGGTATGGGCGACCTGAGCCTCAACATTATTGGCTACCCCAGCCCGCTGCCGGATACATTGCCGCTGGCCGTGGGGGCGGCGCTGGCCTTCCAGTATCGGGGCGAGCCGCGCGTGGCGATGACGTACTTTGGCGACGGCTCAGCCAGTGAAGGCGGCTGCCACGAGGCTCTCAACCTGGCCGCCGTCTGGCGCGCGCCCGTGGTCTTCATCTGCGAGAATAATCAGTACGCCTATTCGACGCCTCTGAGCAAGCAAATGGCGGTGGATAACATCGCCGACCGCGCGGCGGGCTACGGCTTCCCTGGCGTCGTTGTCGATGGCAACGATGTGCTGGCGGTGGTCGAGGCGGCGCGGGTGGCGGTGGACCGGGCACGGCGGGGTGGCGGGCCGACCCTCATCGAGTGCAAGACGATGCGCATGCTCGGCCACGCCTTCCACGACGATGCGTCCTACGTGCCGCGTCA
>CAZJJF010000193.1:0-285 GCA_964546245.1 uncultured Anaerolineales bacterium | reverse complement strand
CTGTGGCTCGCCGTGTGGGACGCGCGCGACCCACTACGACTCTACGAGACCTGCCTGCGCCAGCACGGCGTAATCGGCGATGAGGCGCTGGCGGAACTGTCCGTCCGCGTGGCGGCCGAAATCGACGACGCCGTGGACTACGCCGAGGCCAGCCCGTGGCCCGCGCCAGAGAGCGTCACCGAGGGTGTGTACGCGCCGTGAGGGGCTGAGCATGGCGGAACTGACCTACCTGCAAGCGATTACCGCCGCCCTCGAAGAAGAGATGGCTGCCGACGAGCGCGTCCT
>CAZJJF010000192.1:0-7520 GCA_964546245.1 uncultured Anaerolineales bacterium | reverse complement strand
CGCTGTCGGTCGCTGGGGCTGGCCGCGCCCCCAGTTCTGGCTGCTCTGCCTGGTCATTGCCTGCGCCGTGGCGGGCATCGTGTTGTACAACTTCAAGTTCGTCCAGTTTCAGGGCCGCTACCTGTTCTCGGCTCTCACTCCCATCGCGTTGTTTTTTGCCCTCGGCCTGCGCGAGGTGTGGTCGCCCAGGCATGAGCGCGTCCTGCTGGCCCTGTCCACGGGCCTTGTCGCCGCCCTCGCCGCCTATGGCCTGCTCGTCATTCGGCGGCAACTCTAGGAGTTCCCATGGGTTTCCTCAGCAAGCTCTTCGGCGGCCCGTCCGCTCCCAAAGACGACGGCATCTACCTCTACGCGCGCTGCGACAACTGTGGCCGCACCCTCAAGGTGCGCATCAACCGCCAGAACGACCTGCTGCCCGACTGGGACAGCGGCGGCTACAGCCTTTCCAAAGAGATGATGGACGACAAGTGCTTCCGCCTCATGCGGGCCGAATTGACTTTCGACGCCAGGTACAACATCACCAGCCAGAGTATCGAAGGCGGCGAGTTCATCACCCGCGAGGTGTATGAGGCATCCCGACAGCCCGCCCCCCCCACGTCACCTGAATAGCGAAGGAGCGCCCGCCATGCGCCGCACCACCCGCCACCTCATCCTCGCCCTGCTTGGCCTGGCCGCGCTTCTCGTACTGGCGGCTGCCATCGGCGTATGGTACGTGGGCATCCGGCCCCTCCCGCCGTCGCGGGGCGACCTCAATCTGCCTGGCCTCCAGGCCCCAGTCACCGTCTACCGCGACAGCTGGGGCATTCCTCACATCTTCGCCCAAAACGCCGACGACCTATTCATGGCCCAGGGCTATATCCAGGCAGGCGACCGCCTGTGGCAGATGGAGTTCCAGCGGCGCACCGGCCACGGCCGCCTGAGCGAGATCCTCGGTGACGCCACTCTCAGCACGGATCGCTTCCTGCGCACCCTCGGCATTGCCGAAGCCGCCCAGGCCGACCTGGATATTATGGACCCGCAGACGCGCTCCCTCATCGAAGCCTATGCTCGCGGCGTCAACGCGTACATCGATAGCCAGCGGGGGAACCTGCCCATCGAGTTTACGCTGCTCGGCGTCACGCCGGAGCCGTGTACACCGCTCGATTCCCTCGTGTGGGGTAAGATGATTGCCTGGGACCTGGGAGACAACTGGGAGACCGAGTTGCTGCGCGCCCGCATCGTCGCGCTATTGGGGGCCGACGCGGCGCAGCAACTTCTACCCACCTACCCCGCCGACGGCCCGCTCATCATCCCTGCTGGAGTCCAGGCCTATCGCAACCTGGGCGCGCCCAACGTCGCGGCCATCGCGGCGGATGTCAATCGCTGGCTATCCCCCGCCAAAGAAGGCATCGGCAGCAACAACTGGGTAGTTAGCGGCGAGAAGACGGCCAGCGGCAAACCCCTGCTCGCCAACGACCCCCATCTGGGCATCCGCCTGCCCTCGGTATGGTGGGAGGTCGGCCTCCACGGCGGCGGCTACAATGTGGTAGGCGCAGGGCTGGTGGGCGCGCCGGGCGTCATCATCGGCCACAACGGCCGCATCGCCTGGGGCGTCACGAATGTCGGCCCCGACGTGCAGGACCTGTACCTGGAACGCGTGCGTGGCCTGGCGACTGATACGCCCGAATATGAGTATCAGGGTCAATGGTTCCCGGCGCCGCTGCGCTACGAGACCATCAAAGTCAAGGGTAAGCCGGACGAGATTGTCCGTGTCGTCTCAACCCGCCACGGCCCGCTGATGAACTACGTGGTCTCGGGGCTGGAGCAGCCCATCGCCTTCAAATGGACCGCTACCAGCGAGCCGAACGAGCTATTCCGCGCCTTCGTCCAGATCAACCGCGCCCAGAACTTCCAGGAGTTCCGTGACGCCCTGCGCTACTTCGCCGTTCCTGCCCAGAACTTCGTCTACGCCGACAGCGACGGCAACATCGGCTATCAGATGACAGGTCGCATCCCACGCCGCGCCCAGGGCCAGGGCCTTGTGCCCGCGCCCGGCTGGGACGGTGCGTATGAGTGGCGGGACAGCATCCCCTTCGACGAACTGCCGACGGCTTATAACCCACCGGACCACTTTATCGCCACGGCCAACAACAAGGTCGTGCCCGACAGCTACCCCTACTTCATCAGCGCCGAGTGGGCCGCACCCTACCGCGCCCGCCGCATCACTGACGTCCTCAGCCAGGGCCAGCGCCTGACTGCAGCCGATATGCAGACCCTCCAGGCTGACACCCAGCAACTCTCCAGCCAGGCGCTGCAAGCCTACGTATCGCAGGTCCAGCCCCAGGGCTGGCTGCAAGAGGAGGCGCTCAAAGCGGTCCGTGCCTGGAACGGCCGCAACGATGTCGACAGCACGGGTGCGACCATTCTGGAGGTGACATATAGCGAGCTACTAAGGCACACCCTGGCCGACGAGTTACCCAAGAGCGTCTACGAGGACTACCTGGGCGAGGGCAACATGCACCGCATGCTGGTCGACGCTCTGCTGGACGACTCGAACAGCCCCTGGTGGGACAACAAGCAGACACCACAGCGCGAGACCCGCGACGAGATCATTACGCAATCCTTCGCCGCCGCTGTTGACTGGCTTGGCCGCCAGTACGGTGATGTGCCGGACGAATGGAAGTGGGGCCGCCTGCACACTGCGACCTTTCAGCATACCCCCCTGGGCCAGAGCGGCATCGCCCCCCTGGAGCAGCTGCTCAACCGGGGACCGATTGCCGCGCGTGGCGGGTTGAGCGTCAACGCGGCAGGCTTCAAGTACGAGAAACCCTATGCCGTCAGTTCCTTATCCTCCTACCGCCAGGTCATCGATCTGGCCAACCTGGCCGCTTCCCAGTCCATGCACACCACGGGCCAGTCGGGCCAACCCTTCAGTCCCTACTACGATAACATGATTCAGCCCTGGCAGCGCGTCGAGTATCACCCCATGCCCTTCGACGAGGCAAGCCTCCAGGCGGCGGGCGCCGACCGTCTCACCCTCGCGCCATGACACCCCTCCCCGTTCTCCGCCCGACGCGCGACGAGCGCCCTCAACCCCTCGAGGCGGCGCGCGGCACGATCCTGGGCGCGGGCTGGTTCCTGACCGTCTTCATCCTGGCACGCTGGGCCGCGCCCGCCTTGCCCGTCTCGCCAGCGGTGGGCCTCCTCGCGACGACCGTCCTGCTCGTCATCGCCATCCTCCCTATCGAATATTTCGGCGGCGCGCTCAACTTCCTCACCCTCGGCGGCTGGCTCACACTCGGCGTTGTCGGTGGGGCAGCCCTGGGCCTGAGCGTCTTGCTGACCAATGCCCAGTCGCCCGGCACGGCCAGCCTGGCGCTGCTCGTCGGCGCAATCGTCATCGGCGTCCTCATTGGCCGCTTCGCCCTCATCGATCGCGACCTGGTTCTGCTCATCGCCGTCCTGTACATCATCATCGACGCCTATTCCGTCTTCTTCGGCCCCACCCAGGCCATCTTGCAGCGCGGGGGCGCGCTGGTAAGCACGCTGACCATCCGCTTCCCCATCCTCGGCACAGAGCGTATCTCCTCTCTGGTCGGGGCGACCGATTTCCTGGTGTGGGCCGCTTGCGCCCAGGCCGCGTACCGATTCCGGTTCCCTTATCGCCGCGCCCATACGGCCCTGGCCCTCGGCCTGCTCGGTAGCGCCATTGTGAGCATCGCCCTGGGCCGCGCTGTGCCCGCCCTGCCCTTGATGATGGCCGCCTACATCGCCGTCAATGCCCGCCAGTTCAACTGGCGCAAGCCCTCCCTGTGGGCTTTGGGGGCCGTCCTGCTGGCCATCGTCCTCAGCATTGGCTTCCTCGCCCGACGCGCCCTCGCGCCCTGACAACCACCGGCCACCGAAGTCGCCGCGCGAGCATCCTGCCTGGGGTGATCGGCGGTCGGTGGCCCACGTCCAGGTCTGTCGGGTATAGTCGCCAGTCATACCTGCAATGAAGCCGTCGCCTCGAACGTATCTGTAGCAGGCCGCGATGGCTGCGTTGGGGGCCTGCCCGGCAGCCAGGCTTGCCATCGAATCACCCGACCGGGAATCTGGTATATGTTACGCCTACGCTTGACCTTGCTCGCCGCCCTGCTCGCCGCCCTACTCGCCTTGCCCGGCAGCCGGGCCACTGCGGAGCCGAACGCATCCAACGCCGAGCAGATTCAGTACAACCGCTTCTACTTTCTTCCCACCATCATCCACGTTGCGCCGGGCTACCCCGGCCCCCTGTCCCTGAGCGCCAGCGCTCCGTCCGGCGGCCAGTTCAGCCTGTCCTGGTCGAGCGCGGGCGGAGCCGACAGCTACCACGTCTGGATGAGCGGCTACCCCGACATGGCGGGCGCGTGGGTCATCTGGCGCGGCAACAGCCAGCAGCTTGGCGTGACCCTGCCGGTTGGCGTCTACTACTTCCGCGTTCAGGCGAGCAACATCCACGGGGCAACCGCCAGCCCCACGGTCACAGTCAACGTGACACCGCCGCCGACCCCTACGCCACCCCCTGTCAACGTCTGCGCCGAGATCCCCGGCGCGAGCTTCGGCTCAATCTCCATCAACGGCTGGCCTAGTGACCGTCCCGCTGAGATTCACGCCGACCTCAACCTGGCTATGCGTGGCTATGCCCGAACCAGCGAGCCGCGCGTCCTGGTGGACTACAACGGCCATACCGACGCCAACGCCCCCCAGATTAGCTACCTGTTCGCCAACACGCGAGGGGCTGATATCGCCTCGGTGTATCGCGTCTACGACTGGAACTGGGGTAGCAACTCACGGGGGGGATTAATCACCAGTTGGCCAGTCACACTCATGGGGTTAGCATCGACGCCCGGCGAGGTGTTGCGCGTTCCCGACTCCGGTTACGATATTGGCAGCGGCTACGAGGTCATGGTACTGTACGCCAGTGAGAGCCGCATCACCCTCAAGTACACCCGCGAGGACAACGTCGTGCACGGCTACACGGTCCACATCGAGAACGTATGCGTCGAGCCGCGCCTTCTGTCCCTCTACCGGGGCCTGAACGCCGCCGGCCGCGGTAACTTACCCGCCCTCCACGGGGGCGAGCCGCTCGGTCGCGCCACCGGCTACGAGGTCGGGGTGGCCGTCCGCGACACTGGCTCCTTCATGGACCCCCGCTCACGCAAGGACTGGTGGCGGCGCTTCCCTTAGCTCAATGCGGAGCGAAGGACGCAAGGCGTAGGACCAGAGGGTGCTTCCCGATCGGTCCTGCGTCTTGTGTTCCGGCTCCGGTTGCGCGCCAGCCGCCCGAAGCTATACTTGAGGCCCTGCCCCGCCGCATCGGGCCCACATCCCCGCGCAGGAGGACCAGCCATGACCGAGGCCGCCACCGATGCCCAGCTACAGAAGCTTCGGGAGCGAATCCACGCCAAGCGCGTGCAGCTCGAAGCCTACATCCATGACAATGACCTGCGCCGCTCACGCATCGCGAATCTATCGATCCTGGGCAGCACCCTAACGGCGGCGCTGATGATCGGACCCAGCCTGGGCGGTGAAAAGTTCACCGAGAATATGCAGGCCTTCCTGGGCCTCCCCACCGATACCCTTGTCTGGCGGTTGTTCTGCCTGGGCGGGCTGGCGCTATCCATCGCTGTTGCCGTCCTCAACCGCAGCGTCGCCGCGTCCGAGCTACCGACGCGACTGGCCGCCGCCCGCGCCTGTGCCGCCAAGCTCGAAGGGCTGGAGACCGCCCTGGAGTTCGGCGTCATCTCAGTCGCTGACGCCCTCAAGAGCTATCAGCAATGCCTGATTGAGGTTCCTTTCCTGCGCGACGAACCAACCGCAACGTAGCCCAGGTAGGGGCACGACCCCGGCGACCCCGACTCGCGCTGCCGGCGCTCGGAACCCAACGAGCGGGCCATGCGGCATCTGCCTTCTATGCAGGCCACTCTGTTGATTCTGTCTCGCCCCGCGCCTCGCTGGGCAGCCCCTCACCCATCACCCCGGCAGCATTGACCCGACAAAACCAGGCGCGCCATTCACGAAAGCCTTGCCCGGCATCGGCCGCCGCCCGGCCGGCTGGACCTCATCCAGCCGTAGCAGGCCCTCGCCCGTCGCGACCGCTACCCCACCCGACACGGCGACCACGGTTCCCGGCGTACCCACTCCCGATAGCGCCGCCGCTTTGAGAATCTTGAGCGGCTCACCCCGCCATCGCGTGAAGGCCGTCGGCCACGGCTGGTAGGCGCGGACAGCGCGCTCGATAACCACCGCCGGGCGCGCCCAGTCGATGGCCCCGTCCTGCTTCTTCACCAGCCGGGCGTAGGTCACCCCCGCCTCCGGTTGCGGTATCGGCGTGAGGTCACCCGCCACCCAACGGGGCAGCGCCGCTTGCAGCGTGGCAGCCCCCAGCCGCGCTAGCCGCGCGCCCAGGCTGGCCGTCGTGTCGTCGGCCCGAATCGGCTCCTCGGCCAGCATCAGGATCGGCCCTGTATCCATGCCCTCGTCCATCAGCATGATGGTCACGCCCGTCACCGCGTCACCCTCTAGCAGGGCGAAGGTAATGGGCGCTGCCCCTCGCCAGCGGGGCAACAGCGAGGCATGCACGTTGATACTGCCCAGAGGGGGAATCTGAAGCACCGACGGCGGGAGAATCAGGCCGTAGGCCGCGACGACCAGCAGGTCAGGCCGCAGGTCGCGCAATGTCTCCACGTTCTCCACACGCTTGCGGAAGCCGAGGGGTTGATAGACGGGGATACCCGCGCGCAACGCCACCTGCTTGACAGGCGACGCCTGCACGCGACTACCGCGGCCGGCCGGCCGATCCGGCTGTGTATAGACTCCGACGACCGACGTGTCGGGCAAACTCAGCAGGGTTTCGAGACCTGGTACGGCGAAGTCAGGCGTACCCATGAATACAATGCGGCGCATAGCTCCTCCTGCTGTATTGTAGCATATCGCCATTAGACCGGCGGCGCGGAATCGCCTATAATGCGCATCGTAGAGGAGCGCCCCGTTGAAACACAAGGATTGGCTGATCGCCCCGCCCGCGCCCCACGAGTATCTGGACGCCTTCCCAGACCTGCCGCGCCTGGTCGCCCAGGCGCGCTACAATCGCGGTTACACCGACCCACCGACGGCTCGCGCCTTCCTCGACGGTGGGGCCGTCGATACCAAACCTTTCGCCATGCGCGGCATGCAGGACGCCGTGCGGCGGCTGCGGGAAGCCATACGCCGGGGCGAGCCAATCGCTGTGTACGGCGACTACGACGTAGACGGCGTAACCGCGACCGCCCTCCTGGTCCATGCCCTCCACGTCCTCGGCGCCGAGGTACGCCCCTACATCCCTGACCGCTTTGAGGAAGGCTACGGCGTCAACCAGACGGCGCTAGAGAAACTGGCTCGCGAAGGCTTCAAGGTCGTTGTCACCGTCGACTGTGGCATCCGCTCCCACGTGGAAGCCATTCATGGCCGACGCCTCGGCCTCGACCTCATCATCACCGACCACCACGAGCCATCTGAGCCGCTACCCACGGCGGCAACGG
>CAZJJF010000191.1:0-7545 GCA_964546245.1 uncultured Anaerolineales bacterium | reverse complement strand
CAGATAGCCCGGGGCGAGGCGGCCCTTGTGGTCCTCCTCGCGGGTGAGCCAGGCCTAACTCAGTCGCTTCGTGCCTGCCCGCCCCTTTGTTCTGCGCCTGATGGCAGATACGCCTTCCCGGTTTTCTGCGTTCCGACGATAATGCCGCGATCGGGGGATGGCATAAGGCACATGCTTCAGGGGAGGGGCCACGATGAATGTCTTTCAGCGCGCGGTCAGCGCATCGATATCGTTAGGCATGCTCTTGGCGTCGGGTCAGCCGGTCTTGCCGCGCCCGGTATTGGCCCAAATCCTCGCCAGTTCTGAACTCCCACAGCCGGGCCCCAACCTCCCCACGGCCGCGTCGGCAATCGGCGGCCCGTCGATGCTCTTCAATGGCGCCACCTACGTCAGTGTGCCCAACGCCTCGTTTCCGGCCATCGGTGACGGCAGCTTCTACCTGGAAGCGTGGATCTACCCGAGCAACACCACCGGCTTCAAGGCCATCTTTGGCAAGAACTACCTGGGCGGGTTGTGGTTCGGCCTCTACAACGGCAAGCTGCGCCTCTACCGCGGCTCGTTGAGCAATGTCGAGCACAGCATCACGGTCCCGCTCAACACCTGGACGCATGTCGCCGTTGAGTCCTATCTGGAGTCCTACCCGGGTTCAGACCAGTACATGACCGCGTTCTACATCAACGGCGAGACCGATGGCTACTACAGCCGCAACGGCAGCGGCAGCGTTGGCGGCACGCGCGACTTTTACATCGGCTATGACTCGGGCGCCGAGTACTTCGTAGGCGACATCGCCGAGGCGCGCCTGTGGACGGGCACACTCGGCGAGACCTACAACCGGCGCAACCTGCATGTGGCACTGGACGAGAAGGTGCCGGGCCTGCAGGCGGTCTGGCACTTGACCGGCGATGCGAATGACAGCATCGGCAGCGCGCACGGCATTGTGGTCGGCTCGACCTGTTTCTGTGGCTACGTCTCGCCCGCCCAGCCGCCCACTTCGCAGATCGACGAGTTCTTCAATGCGCTGCCGCAATCGTCGTATGGCCTGGGAGGGGCGTATGTGCCCCGGCTGAATCGCGCGATCCTCGCGGGCGGCTATCGCGCCGGCGCGCCCAACAACAAGATCTCCAGCCTGAACGCCGGCGATGGCAAGCTGACCGACATCGGCGCGCTGCCTGCGGCGCTCGGTCTGCCCGCGGCCGCCTATGCCGAATCCAACGACACCGTCTATCTCTTCGGGGGCAGCCCGAACACGACCGATGCAACCGTCGACACGATCTATGCCATCAACCCGCAGACGGGCGCGGCCCGAACGGTTGCCGCAACCCTGCCGCAATCGCTTTACATCGCGGCCGCCGCCTACTCGCCGCGGGCAAACAAGATCCTGATCGCGGGCGGGTATCGCCTGCCCGAGGGCGCGCTCGATGCGGTTTATGTCTTCGACGTCGCCAGCGAGAGCATCAGCCCGGCCAGCTTCAGCCTGCCGCGACCCATCTATGGCTCCGCCATCGCTTATTCCGCGGCCACGGGCAGGATTTACCTCTTCGGCGGCGCGAATCTCGGCGCGAGCTACGACGACATTCTCGAAATCGCCCTCGAGGCCGACGGCGCCAGCGCGTTGACAGCGTTCACGGCCAGGCTGCCCGCCGCGGCCGGCCGGATCTACGCCTTTGAAGACGCCCGGTCCAAACTGATCTACGCCGGCGGCGCGAATCTGACGCAGTTGGTGGCGTTGGATCCGCTGACGGGCGAGGTGTGGCAGACGCCGGTGGAGATGCCGAAGGAATTTGCCGAAACCGCGCAGGCCTACTACCCCGCGCCCGCCTCCAAGTCGACCACCTACTCGGTGGCTTTCTACTCACCGGTCAATCGCCATGCGCTGATCGCCGGAGGCGGCCTCTTCAGCGGGACGGGCAGCGTCGCCGTGTGGCGCGCGCCGCTGGGCGATGGCCCTCTGGTCAAGCTTGGCCATTGGGACTTGCGGGACTTTGATCCGCGCACGATCAATGCGATTGATGGCGACGCAAGCAACGTGCTGTTTGGCTCGACAAATGGGACCTATCACCTGTACGACTATGGCTACGCATCTCCGAGCCAACAGTGGTACAACGTTGGCAATACCAGCGCGGTGCGCTGGGACAAGTACTCGCTGTCTCCCTTCATGGCCGCGGCCAACAAGGCCTATCTCGGCTGGCAGAATTCCGGCGCGACCACCCAACTTGTGGATGCGGGCTATCCGATCCACGCCCTGGAGCCCTACAACGGCGTGCCCATCGTCGGCAGAAGCTCGATCAACAGCCAATTCGTGCAACTGCCCGGGGCGCTGGCCCCGAACGGCGACGCCAGCTCATACACGTATCAAGGCGTGACGCCCAACTGCTCGTGGACAAGCGGCGTGCGTTATCGCGGCTTCGATTTCAGCCTGTTGCGCGATCGGTACTGGGCAGTCAATTCGAGCGGCTACAACTGCGCGGGGGTCGCCGCGAATGGCGCCCTCATCAGCCCAACGGAGAAAGGATCCGATCGACCCAACGCCATCAGCACCAACCTGCTCGAGTTGCGCCACTCCCTGGCGAGCGGCGCGACCTGGACGCTCAACGATCTGGGTCCGGTCTGCAATGCGGGCGGCTTTGTGGCGAGAAAGCTGGCCTTTGGAACGAACGGCGATCTGTGGCTGGCGGGCGAAAATGGCGTGTGCCGCTATCCGGCGGCCAACCTGCCCGACCAGGTCAGCCCGCAACCCAGTGTCTTCGACCTGCCCTACGCCGTCAACGCCAACGACGTGAGCGTGGATGCCGACGGGCGGGTCTGGTTCAGCACGGATGGCGGGCTGAGCGGCTTCGAAGTGCGCTACGACCCGTCTGTGACGATGAACCTGTTGCGGGCCGTGGACTTCAACAAATTCAACGCGCCCATTGGCAGCAGCGCCGGCGCCAGCGCGCTCAACACGGTGGGGGCCGTGGGCGAGAAAGTCTACGCTGCGCGTGGCTCGAAGGTGTTTTCCTACGCTGCGCGCTGGAATCAACTCGACCAAAGCGCCGGACTGCGGACCCAGAACGTAACGATGCTGCGCACGGCCCGCGGCAAGCTGTTCGCGGCTACGGACACGGCGCTGTATGTCCTGCAGCCCGATGGCATCACCTGGGACGGGCGGGCTTACGCTGGCGTGCGGGATGTCCTGGAGGACAGCCGGGGGCGCATCTGGGTGACGGCCGATGCGGGCGCGTCGCTGTATGTGCCCGCGAGCGCGGGCAGTTGGGCCTTTGCGCCCGGCATGGAGGCCGTGCCCGGGCCGGCGTACTCGCTGGCCGAGGACGCCAGCGGGCGCGTGTTCATCGGCCTGAGTGACGGCGTGGCGCTGTATGACCGGGAGCGGGTGGTGACAAAACTCACTCCGCCAACCGGCGCGATTTCGGTGACGCGCCTTTTTGGCGACCGCGAGGGCAACCTGTGGGCGGGCACGCACAACGGACTTGCGCGATTCAACAATGCTGATTCGAGCTGGACGCTCTTTGACACAACCAACAACGGGATCGGCAGCCTCAGCCCGAACGCCAACATCATCACCGACATCGCCCAGCGCGGCGATGGGCGGCTGTTTGTCAGCACCCGCGATGGCATCTTCTGGATGGCCCCCGGGGGCACAGCCTTCACCCGCCAAAGCGGCAGCGTTGGTCCGTCGCCCCTGGCCACCGATGAGCTGGGGCGCATCTGGGCCGGCAATACCGTGCAGGCCAGCGATACGGCCTGGAACTGGCATTACTGGACGAATAGCGGCATTCGGTCCAGCGCGGTGAACGATGTGGCCACCGACCGCGCCGACCGGGTGTGGTTCGCCCATCCCAACGGCGGCATCAGCGTGCGCGGCTCCTTCCTGCCGGCCTTTCCCGACGAGGTGGTGGACGTGTCCAGCATGTCGGCCTACCAGGGCAGCGCGAACACGGAGATCACCCTGTACGGGCAGGGCTTTGGCTCGGACACGAGCGCGCTCAACGTGACCTTTGGCGGCGCCGCGGTGGAAGTGACCAGCGCGAACAGGACCTCGATGCGGGTGCGGCTGACCGAGAAGGCGCGCTCGGGCGACGTGGTGGTGCGGCGGGGTAAGCGGGCGGTGACGAAAGGCCCGGTGAGCGGCGTGCCGTATTTCTGCGCCATCCCTCTGATCCAGAGTATGACCCCGACCGGCGGCAACGTCGGAGTGCAGATCGCGTTCCGCGGCACGAACTTCGATGAGGACGCCCAGGTGGCGCTGGGGGCGGGGCAGCACTACGCCAGCATCAAGAGCCCGACCGAGGCCCTGGCCGAGATCCTGCCGACGGATGTGAGCGGCAACGCCAGCATCAAGAACACATGCGCCGGCGCGACCTTTACGGCCACTCGCAGCGACTTCCGCAAGATCAACGTGAACGTTGACAGGCTGGACGTGAACCAGGGCTACGCAGGCATGAAGTTAACGGCGAACAACGCCACCCTGGTAAGCGCGTGGCTGAGCACGGACGTGGTCCCGCGCTCCACCGACTGGCTGAGCGCCACCCGCGCCTACGCCAACGCCACCTGGATCCCGATGGCCGGAGTGGCCATTCCCCGCAGCGATGGCGGCCCCGCGCCCGCGCGCTGGGGGGCTATCGTCAACGCGCTCAATATCCCCAATGTCGAGCTCTCCTGGGGCGATGCGAGCACGGTGGAGTTCAGCCTCTACAACAACGGCCGCATTGTCGCCCAGCGCGTCTCGCCGCCGCTGGCGGTGGCGTATTCCAGCAAGCCAGTGGTGCTGCTGGTGCCCATCATGCCGGATGGCTACACGGCCCGCCAACTAAACGACATGAAGGGCGCGGTGGATGCGAACAAGGCCGATTTCGAGCGCCGCATTCTGCCCGGCGGCATTTCGGCCCGCTGGGCCAACGAGGTGATTCTGCGGAGCCAGGTAACGCAGTCCACCACAATCAAGATATCCAACGAAGACGAACAAAACAGCGCGGGCTGGGAGATGAATCGTATCCGCTACCGCTACAACGAAAAAACCGACAGCCCTGCGGGCGTCGCCTTCGGCTTGGTGTATACCGGCATTGCCGCTGGCGCGGGGATGGCCCAAATCGGCTACACGCCGCAGTGGAAAGAGCGCGAGAGGTGCTTTGATGACGTCGTGGGCGATGTGATTGAGTTCGTTGGCGCCGATCGCGGCTGTGGGCCGGAGTTCCCCCAATTCCTGGGCTGGGCCATCGGCGATACGAATTCCAGCCATTTGCTGGCCCACGAGTTTGGCCACATGCTGGGCCTGGTGCCCCAGGGCGCGCCGAACTTGTACGATTATGGCGGGAGCGGCGGCGGGAGTCACTCCATTCTGAGTGAAATCATGACCCCGACCCAGCCGGCGCGGCCGCTGGATTGCAACGGCATGGACGCCAACACGATTTTCAACCCAGGTTTGACGCTGGAGCAACATGTGGGACTGAACTACGCGCTCAATCAACCCATCATCAACCCCATCTCCCCGACCCAGCTCCTCTCCAGCATCATCCCGATGACGACGACGGCGGTGAATGCGAACATCACCTCGCGCGCCAAGGCCACGCTGAGCTATGCGTGCAACCGCACCGGCCAGAATGGCTACCTCGAGCCGCCCGACTACAACTATCTCAGCGCAAAACGCTTCAACTATTTGAGGCCCATCTATCAGCCGGTGCTGGCCGCCGCCGCTGCGCGCAGGGCGTCGGCCCCAGGCGCGATCCGCGCCAACGAGCCTCGACTGGCGGTCATGGGGGTGGTGACGGCATCGATGCTCGCGGATGGGGGGCGGATTCGCGTGGTGGAGCCCAAGAGCAGCACGCTCAAGCTCACCCCCGACTACATCGGCGAGTATCAGCTTGTGCAGCGCGATGCCGGCGGGGCCGAACTGCTGCGCTGGGGGATCAATCCCCTGTTCGCCGACGACGACACCGGCATTCCGCACGACATGTCGCCGGAAGCGCCCGCGACGCATGGTCCGCATCACACGGGCGGAAACGAGGCGGGCTGGTTCACCGCGGTCATGACGAAGGCGGCCGGCGTCGCGCGGGTGGATCTGGTAAAGGGCAATACCGCGCTGGCGACATTCGCGGCCGGCGCGAGCCCGCCTGTGGTCAATATCACGGTCGTGAACGTCGGCGCCGAGACGCTGGATGTGGATTGGAGCGTAAGCGACGCCGACAACGACCCGATGTCCATCGGTGTGGATTACTCGCTGGACGGCGTGACGTGGATGCCCGTCTCTGGGGCCGAGGTGAGCGGCCCGGACAGCGCCACGAGCCGCATCCTGTTGTCGCTGCTGGGCGGCAGCAACACGGCGCGCGTGCGGGTATGGGCGACCGATGGCTTTGGCTACGGCGAGTCGGTGAGCGATGCCTTTGTTGTGCCCGCGCAGGCGCCGCGGGCGGTGATTCAGTTGCCGGTGGAGGGCATGGTCGCGCTGGAGTCGCAGCCTATTGCGCTGCTGGGGCACGGCGTGGATGGAAAGGACGGCACGATCACCCAGACGGGCGCGCTTCGGTGGCTCAGCTCGCGCGATGGCTGGGTGGGCGCGGGTCAAACGCTGAACGCCCAACTGAGCGTGGGCGTTCACGCGCTCTCGCTGTATGTCTACAACACCGATGCGCAGATTGGCATTGCGACCGTGAATCTGACGGTGCTGGGCGACTACGACGGCGACGGCATCAGCGATGCGGAGGAGGCGGCGAGCGGGATGAATGCGCTGAGCGAGCGCGACGCGCTGGCCGACACCGATGGCGACGGCATGACGCTGCTTCAGGAGCGCGCGACGGGCAGCGACCCGAACGATGCCGACAGCGACGACGACGGGCGCAGCGACGGGCAGGAAGTCATCGACGGCACGCTGCCGACCTGGCAGGATGCCCCGCGCGCGAACGCGCTCAGCCTGTCGCCCGGCGCGATTTCGTTCACGCTCGATCTGTCGGTCACCGAGCAGCTTCCGCAGGCGGTGGTCTTTGTCGACTCGTACCAGCCCGTCAGCTACACGCTGAGTGTCGACGCGCCGTGGATGGAGTTTGATCGCGCCGCGGGCCTGACCAGCGATGCGGTGACCCTGGTGCTGAACCCGATCCTGCTGGCATACGGGACGCAGACGGGCACGATTATGGCTTTGGCGCCGCCCTTGGCGCCGATGACGACCGTCATTACCGTGACAGTCACTGGCAAGCGCGACTTCTGCGATGCCAACCTGGACGGTCAGACGGACACCCAGGACGTGGCCGCGATTCAGGCGCGGATTGGAACCGGTGCCGGCAGTCCCAACTACAGCGCATACTACGACCTGAACCGCGATGGCGCCATCGACGCAAGTGATGTGGCGCTGGCGCAGTCATGCCTGACGGAGTGGCCAAACAAGGCGTTCGTTCCGAGCGTGCGGTGACAACGGCATTTCCCGGAAGTCATCCTGAATTCATGGCGAGACCGCAATCCCCGCGCGCAGCGCGGGGATTGCGGTCTCGCCTCACGCCCCTCGCTCATACGCGACCCGCCCGTCGATGATCGTCAGATCCACGCGCAGGTCCTTGA
>CAZJJF010000190.1:0-7569 GCA_964546245.1 uncultured Anaerolineales bacterium | reverse complement strand
GTAGGAACTGATCGGGCAGGAACTGGTCCGGTAGGAACTGATCGGGCAGGAACTGATCGGGCAGGAACTGGTCCGGTAGGAACTGGTCCGGCGCCGCCTCCGCCGTTAGCAGCGGCAGGTTCTGCGGCTGGCTGAGCCAGTTGTAAACAACACGCAAATCCTTATGCAGGCTGAGGTCATAGTTGACAGGCAGGTTGCCGCTACGACCGGCGACATTGATGACGAGGTGGCTATTGGGTGGCACGGTGAAACGGAACCACTTCGCCTGGTCGTGCTCGACCACGAACTGCTCGACAGCCGCCGCGTAGATGTTGCTATCGACCTGGGTCAGCGGCAGGCTGAGGGCGTTGGCCCAGGTGTCGTTGGCCAGGGTGACGACCTGGCACTTGGAGAACTCTGACGTATTGCGAGCCGGATCCGTCGCCGTCGCCGTGATGATGCGGCCCTGGGCCAGCGCTGTCGACTGGGTATAGACGAAGACGCCTCGGCCATCCTGGTCCGTTGTGACATTGCGCGCGGCGATGAAAGTCTGACCCTCGCCATTACCCGAGGCATCACAGGTGGCATTGTCAAACAGCTCCACCCGGTATTGGGTGTTGGGGGCGGCTCGCAAGGTCGCCTGCAATTCCGTCAGCGGCGCGTGGGACGGCCGCGTCGAGGCCCAGGTAATCACCGGGTAGGGCTGGCGGTTGTTGGGACCACTGCCGTCGGGCTGGTTGGGCGTCACACCATCGCCGCCGAGGTCAATGCCCAGCCCACCGTTGCCAGTGATGCTGTTACCCAAGATGGCGTTGCCCGTCCCCGACTCGACGACGACGCCCGCGCCGCTGTTGCCAGAGATGGTCAGACCCTCGACGGTGGTATTCGATGCTGACTGAATCAGCACCCCCACCCCCGTGTTCCCCGTCACGGCGCCGGTCTGCACAGTGTTGCCCGCGCCCGACGCGACGACACCGCCACCCTGGTTGCCCGTGGCAGTGATACTCGTGATCGAGACGCCCGACGCGCCCGCCAGGCGCAGACCCGCGCCACCATTGGCGCTGACCGTCAGCTTGCGTAGCGTCATGCCCAGGCTCGACTGCGCCTGGATGCCGTCGCCACCATTCGCAGTAGCCGCAATGCCGTCCACCACGTTGTTGTCATCAGACACGACCAGGCCCAGGCCGCTGAAGCGGGTAATGGTCAGAGCCTGGAGCGTGCTGCGCCCGCCGAGGAGTTGCAGGCCGTTGGCGTTCGCACCGGCGGCCGCGCCGTCGAGGGTGATGAGCGGAACGCCGCTATAGCCCGGCTGCGTTGTACCATCGATGACTATCGCACCTGTCACCGCCGGTAGGGGCGAGGTCGGACTGATGGTCTGCGCGCCACCCGCGCCGAGGTTGAAGGCGATGACGCTGCCCCGCGCGCCACTATTGGCATCGAGGAGGGCCTGCCGCAGCGAGCCTGGGCCGCTGTCGGCGGTTGTCGTCACCACATTGGCGGCGGCGAACTCGAACGCGCCGATGTCGATGGTGGCCGTACCATCGTTGTTGCCGTCCATGATGCGAGGCGAGCCGCGCTGGTCGGTGGCCGCCGCGCCCGCGTTGTCGCCGGCGTCGATGGCCGGACTGCTCCGACGCAGGGCATAGATTGGCGTTGGGCCGCCATAGTTGGCAAGCGGCGCCAGTTGCGGGTCGGTGTTCGGCAGATCGCCTGGGCTATTCAGGGCAGGGCTGGCGTCACTGCTCAGATTGTGGCCGTCAGACATGAACGCGCCGCCGGCCGAGGCCAGCGCGTTGACGGGTGTGTTGGCCGCCAGCAGCGTGTTCTTGAGCCGGGTCACGGCGCTCGCGCCCTGGCCGACAACGCCCCCCGTCGTCCCGCCGTTGTTGGCAACCGTGACGCTGGTCAGGCTAACGTTCGTCGGCCCGCCAAGGGCGACGTTGGCAATGCCGCTCGCGCCGGCTGAAGCGTTGTTCGCCCCGATAGTCGAGTCGGACACGTTCAGGCCCGTGGCGCTTTCGAGACCCACGTTGGCGATGCCCGCCCCATCGGGAGCCGTATTGCCGATGATGGCAGAGGTAGCAACGGTCAGTTGCGCGCCCGCCGCGGCATCCGCGCCGACATTCAGGATGCCGCCGCCGCGCCCCTGGCTGGCGGCGTTGTTCTGAATGAGGCTGCGAGTCAACGTCGCCGAGATGGTCGCGGGTTTGGCCCAGTTGACCAGGCCACCGCCGCCGTACAGGCCCGACGAGGTATTGCCGCTCAGGGTCAGCCCGTCGGCCTTCAACGCGCCTGCGCTGAAGATACCGCCGCCACCCACCGTGCCGCTGGCCTGGTTGCCAGACACAGTAGACTGGTTGAGAGTCAGCGCGCCGAGGTTATAGATACCGCCGCCGCCGACGCCATCGCTGGCGCTATTGTTGGCGAGAGTGACGCGGGTCAGGATGGCCGTGCCGGTGTTGGCGAGACCGCCACCGCCGAGGGCCAACGTAGCCTGGTTCTGGCTAATGGCGCAGTCGGTGACGGTCAGCGTACCCGCATTGTAGATACCGCCGCCGCCGGTATTGATCTGACCACCCGCGCCGCTGGCGCTCCGAGCCACGGCGCACTGACTCAGGTTAAGCGCGCCCCCCGCCGCCACGGCGACGGCGCCGCCATTGTCGGCGCGGCCCTCGGCGAGGGTCACGCCCACGATGGTCACGCCTGGGGCCGAGACGCGAACGACGCGGGCCACGCCCGCGCCGCTGATAGTAAGCGCGGCCACACCGGGGCCGCTGATCGTCACACTCTTGTCGACGACCAGTTCAGTGGCAAGCTGAATCGTCCCGCTGACGCTGAAAGTGATAGTATCGCCCGGCGCAGCATCGACCAGCGCCTGCCGTAGCGAACCGGGGCCACTGTCATTAAGGGTAGTGACACTGGGGCCAGCGGCAATGGACGGCGCCGCCGTTGATAGCGCCAGAGCCAGGAGCGCACAGACAAGAAGAGCGCCGAGGCGCTCCCAGCGATACGTAGCGTAGGACGCGACCATTCGGCGCACGATACCCCTCCTGAAGGCCCACATAGCCTTCGTACAAAGTTCTGCCACTACAACCCATGTCGGACAGTCGTAATCAGGAAACGGACGGTTGAATCGATTCTCCCAGCTCACCCAGGCACAACCGGCTAAAGCTCCACTCAGGACGAACGGCCTGCCATACGGGCGTGTAATTTTACTGAAAAACGTTGGGGAACAAAAATCGTTATGTGACGTAACGGGTTCGCCCCGCCAGGGCAACAGCCTCGTCGAGCGACAGGTCACGCCCGGCCTGCCAGGCCGCCCCCGCTGCGTCCGCCCCGAGGGCGACCCGCGCCGGGTCGAGGCGGCGTTCCAGCTTCGCCCGCTCCTGAGGGGCAAGCGTCGCGCCCAGACTCTCGCGGAGCGCCTCGGCTGCGCCCCCCAGACGGAGGGCGGCCTCAGCGCGCTGGGCCGCCGCCGCCAGGCTGGCCAGGAACTCAAGAACAAAGGCCAGGGCGGTGCGGTCGCCCAGTTCGCCATTGAGACGCAGACTTTCGATCAGCGCTTCGCGGGCTTCGGCCCACATTTCCAGATCGATCAAGACATCGCCCAGGCTGCTCAACGTATTGGCAATGCCCCATTTCTCGCCCAACTGCCGCTTGAGATCGAGACTCTCCTCCAACAGCCGCCTTGCCTCAGCATTGTCGCCCTGGGTACGAACCAGCAGCGCCAGGTTGTTGAGAGCTGATGCCGTGCCCATCGGATCGCCTATCTCGCGCATGAGGATGAGACTCTCCTCGAAGCGACTGCGCGCCATCGCATAGTCGCCCTCATAACGCGCAATGATGCCCAGATTGTTGAGCAGGCTGGCCGTATTGGGCTTGTCGCCCTGGTCGCGCACGATGGCGAGACTCTCCTCGAACAGCGAACGCGACTGAGCGTAGTCGCCCTGGTACGCCGCCAATGTGCCAGCCGCCTTGAGCGCCGCTGCCCGTACGCCTTCCCGCCGGCGCGGCGTATCCACACGGCCAGCATACGCCAGGCTATCATCGTAGGCCTGCCGCGCCTGGGCGTACTCACCCTTGAGACGATGCACGTCGCCGATGGCGGCCAGCGCCTGGCTGACGCCGGCCATGTCGCCGAGGTCCTGGGCATCGTCGCGAGCGCGCGCCAGCCACGTCATGGCCTCCGCGTAGTCACCCTGCTTGCGGCTCAGCCCGCCCATCAACCCCGTCAGGCGAGTCTGGGCCGGCCGATCATTCAGCCGTGTCGCCACTTCCAGCCCAAGTTGATACTGGGCGCGGGCAGCCTGCCACTGACCCACGAGTTCCTGCACCTGACCCAGGTGGTCCAGCACGGCAACCCGGTCGGCTTCGTCCAGCAGAGGAAGAAGCCGCTGGTAGTAGTCCATCGCCGCTACGTTGGCGAAGCGGTCGCGGGCCGCATCACCGGCCTTGCGCAGGTACTCGCGCCGCTTGTCGGTACGAGCGCTCTGGTCGTAGTGATACGCCAGCAGGTCGTAGTACTGGTCAACGGAGTCCGCGTAGCTCTGTTCGATAAACGCCGCCAATTGGCCGTGGAGCATCGCCCGCGTCGCCGCCAGCAAGCTCTCGCTGGTCGCCTCCTGGGTCAGCGCGTTCTTGAAGATGTAGATCAGTTCCGGCTCTAGCTGGTCGAGGGGCGTCAGGTCCATGTGGTCGAGCACGTCTAGGTCCCCCTTAACACGCTCCTGCGCCCCCAATTCGGGATAGGCCCCCCACAGCCAGCGGAAGCGGAACAGGCGACCGATGATACTGGCAACCTTGATTGTTACCTTCTGACTCTCGCTCAACTGGTCAATACGACTCAGGATGAGGCTTTGCAGGCTGGCGGGCAGGTCAAGGGTGGCCAGCGCCTGGCGGTCGGTGGGGTCGATGCCCCGGTCGTTCAAGTAGTTGATCAACTCCTCAACATAGAAGGGGTTGCCCTGCGCGCGCTCCGTGATGAGCGTCACGAAGAGGGCCGGGGCCTGCGCCGCCGCGCCATATAGCTGTTGGAGCTTCAACTCAATCAGCTGCTTCGCCTCTTCCGGCGTGAAGTCGGCCAGCGGCATCTCAGTGAAGTATGCCAGACTCCGCACGCCCTCCAACGGATCCTCGCCCTTCGGCGGCGGGCGCATGGCAATGAAGATGCATACCGCCTGGTGGCCGATAGTGCGGCTGATGGCATCCAATAAGTCGCGGGAAAGCGGGTCGATCCAGTGGGCATCTTCGAGGACGAAGACGACCGGGACGCGGCGGGCCCGGGCGCGTACACAGTCGACGAGGAGCGCTTCTAGCGACGCCTTGCGCAGCTTCGGGTCGAAGCTGCGGGTCAGGTCGTTATCGGGAATCGACAGGGTCAGCACCGCCGCCAGCAGCGGCAGGCGCGGCAAGAAGGTCGGGTCAATGGCAGCCAGCGCGCCCTCCAGACGGCGAATCTGGACGTCGGCCGGCTGATCGGGGTCAACGTCGAAGAACCCCTGCCACACTCCTTCCCACACCATGTAGCTACTGTTGGTCCCGAACGACTGCGCCGCCCCACCATACACCGCCAGGCCCCGTTCTCGGGCCGCCCGCGTCGCCTCCGCCAGCAAGCGCGATTTGCCCAGGCCCGCCTCGGCGACTACGGCGACAATCTGGCCGTCGCCATCACGGGTATCCTCAAGGCGATGCTCCAGGGTATCAAGCTCACTGGTACGGCCAACCATCGGCAGGCGGTATAGTGGCTCCTGGAAGCGCAGCCCCGCCTGCCGGTCCAGGTCGGTCAGGGCATAGACGGCCACCGGCTCTGCTTTGCCCTTCACCTGGATGGGCGGCAATTCCTCGACTACGAATTGAAGCTGGAGGGTCTGCGCGACACGCGCCGTGGTCAGAATCTGCCAGTTGGCCGCCGCCTGCATCAGCCGCGCCGATAGGTTCACATCGTCGCCGAGCACGCCGTAGGTGCGCCGCGTCGCCCCGCCGTAGGGGCCAGCCCGCATCCGGCCGCGCGTAATACCCATCTGCGTAGTCTGGATGAACTCCATACCCGCCGGTGGCGTCCGTAGCTCCAGGGCTGTGCGGGCAGCGCGCGCCTCGTCGTCGTCGTGGGCGATGGGTGCGCCAAAGGCGACGTAGAAGTAGCTGCCCTTGTCGCCGACAGCAAGCTGGAGCAGATAGCCGCCGTATCGATTAACGATGGCCAGAACCCACGCCATGTAGCGGTTGAGCTGCTCGGTCGCCTCAGGCGCATCGTAGTCAATACCGGTGAAGCGCAAGAACAGGGCCACGGCGGGCCGCAGCTCCGCCAGGAAGACGCCCTGCCCGCTACGTGCGCGCTCGAAGATAGGGGCCAGTACCCAGGGGCGCGCCGCTGCCTCGTCGAGAGCGTCCTGCGACAGGGGTGGCCACGGGCGAGGATCGGCCAGGAAAGGCAATCCCTCGACAACAGCGAACTGGAGCGGGTCCTCGTTGCCGCCGCGCCACTCTGAGACGAAGGCGCCACAACCCAGCAGGCTGGCGGCGGTCGGGTCGAGCACGATCTCGCCCGGCTTTGCCAGGTGCTCGGCGGCGGCCAGGCGTTCCAGCGTCGCACCCGCCAGCACGTCGAGGAGCTGAATCGCCGGGTCACCCACCAGAAAGCGGCGTACCGATCCGGCGGCAACGGCCACCTTCATCGCCAGCCCAACCGTCGTGCCGTCGGGGACGGGCAGGCTGGTGAAATGCTGCATCGCCTGCTGCATCGCCAGGGCGCACGTCGCCGCGCGGTGGGCCGCCAGTAGCTGGCCGAGATTCGCTTCCGGTTCGAGGCCATCGGGTCCGTGATGGTCGAACCAGCAGGTAATGGCATCACCCGCGAAGCTCAACACGCTACCACCGTAGCGGTCCACTTCGGCGATCAGAGCATCGTAGACAAGATTGAGATAGCGGGTCAGTTCCTCAGCGCCGCGCTGGGGGCCAAGCGCACGGGCGAGAGCTTCGGTCAGAGGGGTAAAACCGGAGATGTCCGCGAAGAGAGCCGCGCCAAAGGTTTGTTCAGGGAGAGACGCGCCCCGTGCCATCGCCTGGCGGCGATCCATTGGGATGTAGACAACCGGTTGATCCATCGCGAGCCTTTACACGCAAGCAGAATCGGGGTGGGGCAGGCACGGCGGGGGAGGCAGTGTCGATAGGCGCGCCCCGGTGTGGACAACGCTACCATCTGCACGAAATTATACCGGCATCAGGTAGGGCGTCAATTATCGCGGGGGGCGAAGCTGAGGTGGGCTTAGCGGCTCATGCCCAGGCTAACCCAGCTTTCCAATAGTGCAAAACAGGCTCTGGCTATAGGGCAAAGCCGACGAAAGCCGATTCACCTCATTGCTAGGCCATGTATTCCATGCCACAATCCAGGTATGGACGATTCGGTTCTCTTTGGCTGGAACAACACGCCCGGCATCGTGTCCATCTGGGCCAGCCGCGAGGGGCAGGCCTTCGTCTGGCGGCGGGTGGACGGCCGCCTTGTCGTCGAGTGCGAGGCGTTTCGCCCCTGGCTGTTCGCAACTCGGCTGGACGACCTGGGAGAGCAGCCGCCAGGGGCCTCAGAGACCTTTA
>CAZJJF010000189.1:2647-7572 GCA_964546245.1 uncultured Anaerolineales bacterium | reverse complement strand
CGAACGCGCGACATCTCCCCCACGCGCGCGGTCGCTGTCCTTTGTTTCTTTATTGTAGCCAATTCGGACCTACAAGTCCACCACGTATCCAATGCAGTTGTGAAGCCAGCGTGAATCTTATTGGGTAGATTGCCCCGAACCTGTCGCCGAGGGCGCCGGGGGGTGGCTGAGGGGGTGCGCGGGGACGACCTAATCTTCCGTGGGGAGGGTCAGGGGGGCGGGACGTGGGGGCTGTGTCTCGATGGCGACACGCTGCCCCTGGTCCGCCGCCTTTAGAATCGCTGCCATGACCTCCAGCACGTGGAGCGGCAGCCTCGCAACACGCGGCGTGTCGCCCTGGCGCAGGGCGCGCGCCATGTCAGCGACACCGAGGCCGCGACTATTCTGGTCGTAGCCGGCCACGAGGGGCTGGTCACACCACGCTTGCTCGCCGGCGCGGCGCACGGCCACCGGCCCGCCGAAGGTGTTGGGGTCGGGGCCGCGCAAACTGCCCTCGGTCCCGTAGATTTCCAGGCAGGGCAGGCTGTGACTCCACACGTCGAAGCTGGTGACAAGGGTGGCAATGGCGCCGCTGGCAAAATCGAGGTTGGCGGCGATGTGGGTCGGCGTCGTCACCGTAACGATCTCGCCCTTGCGCGGCCCGCTGCCCACGGTGCGGGTGGCGAAGGTGGCGCGCGCCGTCGCGGTCACGCTGCGTACCGCGCCCATCAGGCTAATCAGGGCCGTCAGATAGTACGGTCCCATGTCGAAGAGCGGCCCGCCGCCTGGCGCGTAGAAGAAGGCCGGATCGGGATGCCAACCCTCCGGGCCGTGGCTGAGCATGAACGCGGACGCGGCCATCGGCTCGCCGATGACGCCGTCGTCGATGAGGTGGCGACAGGTCTGTAACCCCGCGCCCAGGAAGGTATCGGGTGCGCCGCCAATCAGAAGGCCCCTCGCCTCGGCCAGACTGGCAAGGGCGCGGCCTTCCTCGACGCTCAGCGCCAATGGCTTCTCGTTGTACACTGACTTGCCGGACTCCAGCGCAGCACGGGCGACCGCAGCGTGAGCGGCAGGGACGGTCAGGTTAACGACGATGTCGATGGCTGGGTCGGCGAGCAGCCCTTCGACCGTCATGGCCTGGATGCCGAAGGCTGCCGCCTGCTGCTGGGCGCGCTCTGCCACCATGTCCGCGCAGCCGACTACCTGTAGGTTGTCGAAGCCGGGCATAACCTTCAGATAGATCGTGCTGATGTTGCCACAGCCAATAACGCCGACCCCTACAGGCTGCATCCGATGACTCCTTTACAGCGATGCGACTGCCGCGCCCAGGGCGTTGCGGAATGGGGGCGAGATGATGCGTTGCCAGACGCGCGGGAACGAACTACGCAGCCGGGCGCGGTCGGCCATGCGCCGCGAGAGGTAGTGGCGCACGAGTTGGAGGTTGCCATTCTTGCCGTCGTGCTCGGCCAGGAATGCGGTCAAGGCGGCAACGTCCACGTCGGCGTCGTGCAGATTGCCGAGATGGTCTTGCATCGACGTCACCGCGCTGATGAGTCGCCCCGCCCCCGGCCCCAGGTCTTCGGCGAAGAACTCCAGGGTGTAGCGCAGGCGCTTGCCTTCGATGCGGAGGGCGTGCAGCGTCTCGATGGGGGCGTCGGGCACGAGCGGCTCGTAGGCGCGCACGCGGGCGTAAGCCTCCCAGATCAGGGCCGGGGCAATCTCGCGCACCAGCGTGGGATGGGCGATATCCACATCGTCGCGCGCAATGCCCGCGCCCGGCGTCTCGACGAAGGCCTTGAAACGTTCCTCGAACGTCTCGTAGGCCGAATCATCCAGCCACTTCATCAAGTCCACGCGCGCCTTATCCCGCCGCGCGTGCCAGTGGTCGAACATGGGGGCCATCTCGCCGCGCCGCCCCTCGGGGAGGCGCGCGATGTGGGCGTTGGCGCGGTCCAGGAACACATCCAGGTCGCGCACGCCGCCCAGGGCGCGGGCGGTGCGCTTCAGGCCGCGTTCCAACGTCGTGACCACCTTGGAGCGGTAGTAGGGGGCGAAGAGGGCCAGGGCGGCCCGCATGCGGCGGGTGGCGACGCGCATCTGATGCACCGCCTCGATGTCCTCGCCCTTGCGCACGCCCGGCTCTTGCTTGCGCATCTTCCTGAAATTCTGGCGCAGAATCTTGCGGCCCGCCTCGGCCATCGTGTCGCTCGGCTCGACACCCGGCCCCTTGCTCTCGCGGCTGGGGGCGGCCTTCTCGTCTGGGGCCAGCGTGGCGGCCTCGCCGCTCAGCCCCAGCATGCGCGCCGCCCGCTCGAACTTGGACTCGAGCTGCGGCGTGAGGCCATCGACGAGACCCAGGAAGTCGGTCATGTGCCGCAAATCTGCATCCGTGCCGCCGGGCTTCAACTCCAACTCCAGCTCGTGGTAGTGGCGCGTGTCGCCGCCCGAGTCGATGGTGACATCGTCCAGGCTCCACTCGGCGATGGTGTCTTGCTCCCTGAGGACGGGGCGCACCTGTCGCTGCTGGCGAATCACGAACAGCGTGCCCAGAGGCACATCATCGGTCAGGCGCATCGCCAACTCGCGTGCCGCGCCGGCCGGCCAGTCGGCGGGGCGATCCTCCACCCCGTCGAGGGTCACTTCCAACTCCTCGCGGGTATGGACTTCGGACTCGGCGGGGGTAATCGACTTGAGAGTGGCAATCACGGCCGAGCCACGCTGGCGCAACCGGCAGGCATACCCCCCCCGCAACACGCGCAGATCGGGCGTGTCCAGGTAGCGATCCATCACCGTGACGGTCTCACCCTCACCCAGATCGTACAGGCCCAGGGTCGACATCTCGGCCAGGATGGGCAGCGCATCTTCGGCAACGCTGTATTTGGCTTCGACTTCCATGAGGGTCTCCGGGGGCGGGGCCGGGGGCCGGCCAGGCAATCGGCTATAGGTACATTATATGAGGAACTGCGGCGGCGACGAATGCGCAACCCCTGCCGCCTGGCGTGCGAGTTATCTACCGTGGGGCAGGGGTGGCTTCCTATGGGTCGAAGCTCGTGCGGGGGCAGGGCTGGCGATAGAACGCCACAGCTCCGGCGATGCGGGCGGCGTGGCCTGGCGATAGGGGCGGCAGGTCGTCGGGGTCGTACCAGCGCACGTCGGTCGTCTCGTGGGATGGTGTCAGTTCCCCGCCGACCGGCTCGCACACAAACACGAATTGATACAGCTGCCAGGTAGAGCGCGTGCCGCAGAAGCGCGAGTCGTAGACCCCCGCCAGGGCGGTAGCCCTGACCTTGATGCCCGTCTCCTCCCACGCCTCGCGGCACGCGCCCTGGGCCGCCGTCTCGCCCACGTCCAGCCCGCCGCCCGGCATGGCCCACAGGCCGTCGTCGGCGCGCCGCACGAGCAGGATGCGACCCTGGTCGTCGAACACCGCCGCGTCGGCCACGGGGAGCGGCCCGGGCTCCACGGCGAAGTTGCGCATCCAGGCTTCGACCTCGTCGGCGGACGTGTCGTCTACCGCGGCGCGCATCTCGGCCGCGATGGTCAGCAACCGTGTGAAGTTAGCGCGGTCGTGGGGGTCGCGGCTGAAGTGCAGGCCACGCCGCGCCATGCTGAACAGGGCATGCGACCACCACCCGACGCGCTGGCGCAGGGATGGCTCAGGGCGCATGGGCAGCTTGCGGGCCACGCGGCATGCTGAGCGTTCCGGCGCGCAGCTCCCTTAGCAGGCTGTGATACGCTGCGCGGTCGATGGGCAGGTCAACGGGGCCGCCCTGAAAGCTCGACATCGTGATGGCGTTGGCGAGTTCCAGGGATAGCCGCGCCCCGCGCCCGTCGCAACGCGGCGCGCGACCCTCCGCGATGGCCGCGTGCAGGTCGCGATACACGGCCAGGTGACCATCGCCATCGCCGGGTAGATCGTGGGTCTCACTCGCCGTGTCGGGGCCGCGATATAGCTCCTGGGTGGTGGCGCTATACTCGGACAGCGAAGGCGTGAAGCGCTGCACGGTGACACGGTCGCCGACCATCTCCAACGCGCCATTCTCGCCGACAATGTGCAGCCGCCGTGCGGAACCGGTCTCGATGGTACTGGCGGTGAAGTAGCCGGGCGCGCCGTTGGGATACTCTAGCATCGCCTGCGCGCTATCCTCGGTCTCGATGCTGTGGCGCAGCGTGCGCGTCCAGCCCCAGACACGGGCGGGCGGCCCCGCCAGCCAGCCGAGTAGATCGAGCGGGTGGGGGGCCTGGTTGAGCAGGACGCCGCCGCCCTCGCCCTGCCATGTGCCGCGCCAGCCGGCGGCGCGGAAGTAGGCGTGGGTGCGGTACCACGGCTCGACGCACAACACGCGCACCAGGGGGCCGATGACACCCGTATCGATCAGGGAGCGGGCGTATTCCACCGATGGCTTGAAACGTTGCTGGAAGCTGACGGCGAGCAGCCGCCCGGCCCTGTCGGCGGCGTCAATCACGCGCTCGGCCTCGGCGACCTCGACGGCGATGGGCTTCTCGGTCAGGACGTGGGCGCCGGCCGCGAAGGCGTCCACAGCCAGGTCGGCGTGGAAGGGGTGGGGCGCGGTGATGACGACGATATCGGGGCGCACCGCGTCCAACATGGCGCGGTGGTCGCTAAAGTAGGGACAGCCGAGCGCGGCGGCGCGCGACTCCGCCGGCTCGCGCTGGACGTCGGCCATGCCGACGATGGTGGCTTCGGGCAGCTGCGCCAACGCGGCCAGGTGGGTATAGGCGATGCCCGCGCCTGCCCCGATGAGAGCGTAGCGGAGTGCGGTACTGGGGGTAGTCATGCTGGGTTTCAGGCTCCATTCTGTGTTTGTGGTATCATACCATCGACCTGGGCAGCCGAGAAACCCGCTGTCCTATCCGGATTAATAGAGAGGCTTGCCCTGGGGGGGGGGGGGGGGGGGGGGGGGGGGGGGGGGGGGGGGGGG
>CAZJJF010000189.1:0-2637 GCA_964546245.1 uncultured Anaerolineales bacterium | reverse complement strand
AGAGGCTTGCCATGTCCACCCCCGCCCCCGTCCCGCCCGACAGCGCCTGGTTCCAGCGCGACCGTTTCGGCCTGTTTATCCACTTTGGCCTGTACTCCCTGGTCGCTCGCCACGAGTGGGTGAAGCAGCGCGAGCGCATCACCGATGAAGATTATCAAGCCTACTTCGACCACTTTGACCCCGACCTGTATGACCCGCGCGCCTGGGCCGCCGAGGCGAAGAACGCCGGCATGAAGTACGCTGTCATCACCAGCAAGCATCATGATGGCTTCTGCCTGTGGGACTCGGCCCTGACCGACTACAAAGCAACGCGCACGCCCTACCGTCGCGACGTGCTGCGCCCCTTCGTCGATGCCTTCCGCGATGAAGGCTTCAAGCTCGGTTTCTACCATTCGGTGATCGACTGGCATCACCCCGACTTCCCCGTCGACGGCCTGCACCCCCAACGCGACAACCTCGCCTACCGTGAGGCGCACCAGGGTCGCGACATCGCCCGCTACCGCGCCTACCTCCACGGTCAGACCCGCGAGTTGCTCACCCAGTTCGGCCCGCTGCACGTCATGTGGTTTGACTTCTCCTATTCCCACATGGACTGTGGCTGGTCGAAGGGCAAGGGTAAGGCCGACTGGGACTCTGAGACGCTGCTGACGATGGTGCGCACCCTCCAGCCGGGCATCCTGGTCAACGACCGGCTGGAAATTGGCGGCGATCTCAAGACGCCAGAGGAGTATCAGCCGCGCGGTAGCATGGAGGTGGACGGGCAGCCCGTGGTGTGGGAGGCATGCCAGACCCTCAACGGCAGTTGGGGCTACTACCGCGACAATCTGGGCTGGCGCGCCGCCGACGAGTTGATTCGGACTCTGGTGGACACCGTCGCCAAAGGTGGTAACTTCCTGCTCAACGTTGGCCCCACCGGCCGCGGCGAGTTCGAGCCGCGCGCCGTAGCGAGGCTGCGGGCCATCGGGGCCTGGATGCGACAGCACGGCCGCGCCATCTATGGTTGCGGGCCGAGCGCGCTTACCCCGCCGCCCGATGCTCGCTATACCCAGAACGGGAACCGTCTCTACCTGCACCTGTTCGCCTGGCCCTACAAGCATGTTCATCTGGATGGCCTGGCCGGGCGCGTCGAGTACGCCCAACTGCTCAGCGACGGCTCCGAGGTCAAACGGCTGGTCATCGACCCCCATGCCCAGGCCCAGAACACAACCATGCGCGGCACGGCCGGCGCTCTCACCCTGGAGTTGCCGCTGGAGCCGCCCGCCGTCAGCGTGCCGGTGATCGAGCTATTTCTCAAGAACGAGGGCAACGGAGAATGACACGATCCCAGGCCGATGGAGTGCGCGTCGCCAGCGTGCGCGCCGAGCATCGCCGCGATGCCCTGGGCATCGGCACGGGACGGCCGCGGCTGTCGTGGCGCGTCGAGACGGCACGGCCTGGCTGGCGACAGGCCGCCTACGCCGTCGAGGTCAGCGGCCTGGATGGGCAGCGGCGCGGCCAGACCGGGCGAGTCATGGCGAGCGAGTCGGTCCTTGTCGCGTGGCCCTTTGCGCCGCTCCACTCGCGGGAGCGCGTCGCGGTCCGGGTGCGGGTATGGGGGACAGACGGCGACGCTTCGCCGTGGAGCGCGGCGCACCCGGTTGAGGTAGGCTTGTTGGATACCACCGACTGGCAAGCGCGCTTCGTCACGCCCGCCTGGGATGACGCGGGCCAGGCGTCGCATTCGTCGCCGCTGCTGCGCTGCGAGTTCGAGGCGCGGCCTGACGTCGTCTACGCGCGGCTGTACGCCACGGCCCTCGGCGTCTACGAAGCGCGCCTCAACGGCCGGGTCGCCGGCGACCACGTCCTCGATCCCGGCTGGACCAGCTACCCCCACCGCCTGCGTGTGCAGACTTTCGACGTGACGGGCCTTGTTCGCGAGGGCCGCAACGCCCTGGGCGTGATGCTGGGCGACGGCTGGTACCGCGGGCGGCTCGGCTGGCAGGGCGGCCAGAGTCTGTACGGCGACCGCCTGGCCTGGCTGGCCCAGCTAGAGCTTCACTACGCCGACGGCTCGACTGACATCGTCGCTACCGATGCCACGTGGCGCGCGGCCAGCGGCCCGGTCCTTGCCAGTGACATCTACGACGGCGAAACCTACGACGCGCGCCTGGAGCGGTCCGGCTGGGACGAGGCGGGTTATGCTGACGGCGATTGGGCGGGCGTCCGTCTCGTGGCGCGTGACCTGGCGACTCTGGTCGCGCCGAGTGGGCCGCCGGTGCGGCGCACGGCGTTTCTGTCGCCGCTGAGCATCAGCCGCTCGCCGTCCGGCAAGACCATCGTCGATTTCGGGCAGAACCTGGTGGGGCGGCTGCGGCTGACGGTCCAGGGTGAGGCGGGGCAAGTCATCACCCTGCGCCACGCCGAGGTATTGGAGGATGGCGAGTTGTGCGTGCGCCCGCTGCGCACGGCGAAGGCTACCGATCACTATACCCTGCGCGGCGGCGCGGCCGAGACGTGGGAGCCGCGCTTCACCTTCCACGGCTTCCGCTACGCCGAGATTCAAGGCTGGCCGGGCGAACTGCACCCCGACGCCCTGCGCGCTGTGGTGTGCCACTCGGACATGGAGCGGGTGGGTTGGTTCGAGTGCTCCGATCCGCT
>CAZJJF010000188.1:0-7650 GCA_964546245.1 uncultured Anaerolineales bacterium | reverse complement strand
TGCGAAACAAGTTCTTCATCGCGCTGCTGCTGACCATCCCCATCATCCTCTACTCGCCCCTGGGCATGAACCTGCTGGGCGTCAGTCCCCCCACCTTTGGCCTGAGTCACAACGTCATCATGCTTATCCTGACCACACCCGTCGTGTTCTATTGCGGCTGGCTGTTCATCGCTGGCGCCTACTACTCGCTGCGGCGGCGCGCCCTCAATATGAGCGTCCTCATCGCTACCGGCGTCCTGGCCGCCTACCTGTTCAGCGTGCTCATCACCTTCATTGGCGGCGAGACCTTCTTCGAGGCGGCGGCCATGCTGGTGACCTTCGTCCTGTTCGGCCATTGGATGGAGATGCGCTCGCGGCGCGGCACCAACGACGCCCTGCGCGCCCTGTTCGACCTTGTCCCGCCCCAGGCCACGGTGCTGCGTGAGGGCCAGGAAGTGACCGTCCCCAGTAGCGAGGTGCAACTGGGCGACATCGTGGTGCTCAAGCCGGGTGACAAGGTGGCTGTCGATGGCGAGGTCATCGACGGCGAGACCAGCATCGACGAGGCGCTGGTCACCGGCGAGAGTCTGCCGGTCGCCAAGCAACCGGGCGACAAGGTGGTGGCCGGGTCCATCAATCGCACGGGCAGCGTGCGCTTTCGGGCCACGGCGGTGGGGGCAGAGACGACGCTGGCCCAGATCGTGGACCTGGTGCAGCGGGCGCAGAACTCCAAGGCGCCGGGGCAGCGGCTGGCCGACCAGGCGGCCCAATACCTGGTCATCCTGGCCGTGGGGTCGGGCATCGTGACCTTCGTGGCCTGGTACTTCTTCGGTGGCGCGGGGGCGCTGGCGGCGCTCACCTTCGCCATCTCGGCGGTGGTCATCGCCTGTCCGGACGCCCTGGGGCTGGCAACGCCGACGGCGGTGGCGGTAGGGACAGGTATCGGGGCGCGCCACCACATCCTCATCAAGGATGCGGCGACGCTAGAGGGCGTATCGCGCACCCAGGCCATCGTGCTGGACAAGACGGGCACGCTGACCGAGGGCCAGCCCTCGCTCACGGATGTCGTGGCCGTTGGCAACCCGGCTGAGGCTGAGCTACTGCGTCTGGTGGCCTCAGCCGAGCGCGGCTCGGAGCATCCCCTGGCCGGCGCTATCGTGGCAGGCGCGCGGGGGCGAGGGCTGGCGCTGGTCGACGCCACCCAGTTCGAGGCCATCACCGGACGCGGCATTCGCGCTGTGGTCGATGGCCACGCGCTGCTGGTGGGCAATGCGCGGCTGATGACGGAGAACGGGGTGGATGTGGCGGGGTTGGACGCACAGCTGGCGGCTCTGGCCGAGGCGGGCAAGACGCCCATGTTGGTGGCGGTGGACGGTCAGGCAGCGGGTATCGTGGCCGTCGCCGATACCGTCAAGCCCAGCGCGCGCCAGGCGGTGGCCGCGCTGAAGGACCTGGGCATCGAGGTGGTGATGATGACGGGGGACAACCAGCGCACGGCCCAGGCGGTGGCGCGAGAGTTGGGCATCGAGCGCGTGTTCGCCGAGGCGCTGCCCGCCGACAAGTCGCGCTACGTCCAGCAGCTCCAGGCCGAGGGCAAGCGGGTGGCGATGGTCGGCGACGGGGTGAACGACGCGCCCGCCCTGGCTCAGGCCGATACGGGTATCGCCATCGGGGCGGGCACGGACGTCGCCATCGAGACGGCTAAAGTCGTGCTGATGAAGAGCGACCCGCTGGACGTGACGCGGGCGATTCAGCTATCGAAGGCCACCGTGTCGAAGATGAAGCAGAACCTGGCGTGGGCGTCGGTGTACAACGTCCTGGCAATCCCCATCGCGGCGGGCATCCTGTATCCGAGCTACGGCATTATGCTGCGGCCGGAGTGGTCGGCGCTGTTGATGTCGGTGTCGTCCATCATCGTGGCCGTCAACGCCGTGCTGCTCAAGCGCGTCGAGGCGGATCTAGGGTCGATGCCCCCCGCAACATGAGGCCCGCCTGCAAGCGGGGCGATGGGTGATTGGTTCCCCTACAGGCCCACGAAGGGCGCGAGATGACGATAGAAGTGGCGCTCCAGGGCGGCGGCGTAGGCGTCGGGGTGTGCCGCCAACAGCGCCTTGAGGCGGTCGCCGTACTCGGCGAGGGCCGTGCCAAAGGTGACGTGGAGGACCTCGCGGGCATCGAACTGGTCCAGCAGGCGGGGCAACTCGGCGTCGCTCAGGCTGGCGATGGCGGGCACGCGGGCCAGGTCAGCCGAGACGTGGTAGGAGGCGCGGTCGCGGGGATAGACCTCGCAGGCCAGGGTGGCGATGGTGCGGAAGAGGGGCGGATCAATGTCAGCCACGACGCGCAGGGCCTCCAGGTAGCTGGTGCCGGCGGTCTTGAGGTGGACCTGGCCGCCGCTGGCGGCGACGATGAGGGGATAGACGCTGAACTTGTCAGAGCCGGAATGGAGGCTGAGCTTGTATGGCCCCAGGGCACGGGCGATGGCAGCGTGGCCGGCCAGGTCGGCGCGCAGGGCGTCCAGATCGCCGATGTAGTCGACGCCCTTCTCGAAGCGGCCAACGAAGCGCGGGGCGAGGCTGACCCAACGGACGCCGAGCCGCGCCAGCTCGCTGGCGAACAAGATATGCTCCTGGTGGGTGGTGGGTGTCTCGGTCTCGTCGACGGATACCTCGAGTTCGGCGTCCGCGCCGCTGGCGGCCAGGTGGCGGGCCATGCGGCTGACGTGGGCGATGGCCGCGCCGTACTTGGCCGCGCCGCGCATGACGCCCGCCTCGTCCAGGGTCAGGGTGCGGTCGCCCAGGTCCACGACGCGCCCCGCGTAGCGGCGCACGAAGTCGGCGGGGGCGATCTCCAGGTCGTCCCAGGGCAGGGCGTCGACTTTGGTGCGGATGAGGGCGGGGGTATCGGTGTCGGCGTCGTTATCGACGTAGGCGCCGGGGTCAACGGTGTAGAAGCTGAAGCCGGCCGCGACGCAGCGGTCGATGTCGTCGGGCGTCTTGAGGTGGTCGGCGTCGGCCCCCACGCCGCCGCGCCAGCCGCCCAGCAGCGTGCCCCAGGTGGCGTCGGTCATCACGTCGTCGGGGGAGCGGCCGGTGCGGGTCATCTCGCGGATGGATTGCTGGGCAAAGATGGGCAGCAAGGTCTCGCCAGGGGCATCGGCGAGGGCGTGTTGCAGGGCCAGGACGTGGCCGGGCGTGGCGAGGCCGAGGCGGTCGCCGAAACCGGCCGAGGTCGTCAACCCTAGCGGGCGCGGGGCGAGCCAGGGCAGCAGGGCGCGAACCGCGCGGGCGTTGGCGTGGCTGAGGGGGCAGAACTTCACCAGCAGTCCGTCGGCCAGGGGTTCGATAGTGCCCGCGAAGGCGGCCAGGCGCGGGTCGGCGGGAGCGGCGGCCAGGGCCAGCCGACCGTGGGGCAGGCCGCCGTCCAGCCAGAGGATGAGGCCGGCGCTGGTGACGAGGGAGGCAGGCGCTAACGACGCGGCGAACTGGCGGCGAATATCGGCCTCGCTGGGGGTGCTGGCGCGAATAGACACTTATCCTCCCTGGCGCAGCGCGCGCCGCTAGAGCGATGGCAAGCGGGCTTTGGTGGCGATTATACGCCCGGTTGGGGCGGGTCGCAATTCCCGCGCCAGTCGCTGGCAGGGGGCCGCCGCCCCCAGTAGCAGGCGGCCCGGCTCTACTCCCAGGGGAGCAGGCCGGGCCGCGATGTCAGCGCATCAGGCCGGCCGAGGTGGCCGCCCTGCCGGGGAGAGGGCTTAGTAGCGGCGACTGCCACCACCGCTGCGGCTGCCGCCGCTGCGATTGCCGCCCCCGGACGACTTCTCTTGCGCTTCGTTGACGCGCAGTTGACGCTCGTCGAGGGTGTAGCCATCGAAGCGACGAATCGCGTCCGCGGCATCACTCTCGTTCGCCATCTCCACGAACCCGAAGCCGCGCATGCGGCCCGTCTCGCGGTCCGTGGGGAGGAACACATCGGTCACCTCACCAACCTCGGCGAAGAGACGGCGAAGCGTATCTTCGCTGGTATGGTAGGATAGGTTGCCGACGTAGAGTTTCTTAGCCATGAGTCTGTATCTTCCTCGTGTAGCGACTGGGTCGCCTGCGACGAGCGCGTGATGCGTCTCGTTCTTAGTCTGGGTCGGTTGCACCAACTCGAAGCGGCGCAGCCGTTGGTCACGCCCGGACGGCGACGACGTCCTCAGCAGCGGGGCCCTTGGGGCCAGCGACGATCGAGAACTCGACCTGCTGCCCCTCTTCCAGCGTGCGGTAGCCGTCGGCGCGGATGGCGGTGTGATGGACGAACACATCGGGGCCGTCCACCTGGCTGAGGAAGCCAAAGCCCTTCTCGGCGTTGAACCACTTGACGGTACCGGTCACTCGATCAGACATTGAAACCTCTCCTTATTCACTGCATGTAGATCCGCGTGTCTGCCCGCGCAAAAAAAGCCGCCGAGGCGCGAACCTCGGCGGCCATTCGAGCGTGGAACTGGAACAACTTCCCTGAGCGTTCTACACGGGTAAGTATACGCCAAAGCGTCGAGGGGTCAAATCTGGCTGTAAAATGATTGTAAAACGCGCGGTCAGCCGCCGGGTGGGCCGAAACTTTGCCCCGCGCCGGACGTGATTCAGGGTAGACGCGGCGCAGGGCCGTGTCCCTATCAGACCCAGCGGAGGAGGAGGCAAGATGGCGCGTCGAGGGTTGATGGCGTTGGCTGTCATAGTAGCTCTCGCACTGGCGGCGGGCGGTGGGGCGGTCTTCGCCCAGGGGGCGACGGCCACCCCGGCCGCAAAGACGGCGCCGTTCTGGGCCAGCCTGGCGCAGCGGCTGAACACGACGCCGGCGATGGCGCAGCGGGCCGTGCGCGACGCGGCGAAGGATGTGGTCAGCCAGCGCGTGAGCGCGGGTCAGTTGACGCAGGCGCAGGCCGACAGGCTGACGACCCGTATCGACCAATGGCGCGGCGGCCAGCCCTTTGAGGCGTTGCCTGGCCGGGGCGCGGTGGCCCAGGGGCGGGCGCGCCTCGCCCAGTTAATGAAGGCGGGGCTGGACGCGGCGGCCCAGGCGCTCGGCATGACGCCCGCCGATCTGCTGGCCCAACTGCGCCGGGGGCAGACGCTGCGGCAGATCGCCCAGACCCGCAGCGTGGATCCGACGAGCGTGCAGACGGCGGTCGCCAACGCGGAGAAGGCCCAGGTTGACAAGGCTATGGCGGCGGGTAGACTCACAGCGGCACAGGGCGACAAGGTCAAGGCGCACATCGACCAACGGGCCGCCACGCTGCTGGATCACGTCTTCAAGCCCGCGTCGTCGGGCACAACGCCGAAGGGCGGAACGACGGGTAAGGCTAACGGCCCCTACGCCGCGGCCGCCACGGCGCTGGGCATGCCCGTGAGCGAGCTGATGGCCGACCTGCGCGCGGGTCAGTCGCTGCGCGAGGTGGCGGCGGCCAAGAATGTGGACCAGGCGGCGGTGCAGGCGGCAACGCTGAACGCGCTGAAAGCAGAGATTGACCAGGCGGTGGCGGCCGGCCGCCTGACTGCCCAGCGCGCCGACGCGGCGCGGGCACGGGCGGAGGCCACGGCCGCGCAGCTCATGGACCGCAAGGGGCCGCTGCCTAAGGCGCCGGCGGGGCCCAAGAAGCCGACGGGCTGAAGCTGGCGCGGCGGGCCAGGTGCAGCGCGGGGTGGGGGCTTCTCCCTGTGGGAAGCCCCTCCGCCGGTGTTTGGTGGCTGGAGGTGGGTGATGCGGGAACGCTGGCTGTTGGCGCTGAAGCGCGCGCTTCTGGCCGTGCTGCTGGTCCTCATCCTGACCCACGTGCCGCTGCCCGCGCAGACGCCGGGGTGGGTCGCTTTCGCCGAGATTCCGGTTCTGGTCTTTTTGCTGGTATGCTATCTGGGTAAGGTGCTTTACGATACCTTGTTTTACAACCGCTTGCCTTGAAGGGCGCCATCGGAGTGGATTCTCGAGGAGATGCTATGCGTGCGTTGATGTATAGTTTGTTGGCTCTGTGTTTGCTGGCTGTTGGGGCGGTGGGCGGCTACTTCTATGGGCTGACGGTGGGCCAGACCCAGGCGACGGCTATTCGCGACAATTTCCTGCAAAGCCGGGGCATCGGCGCCGGAGCCAACGGCGCAGCCGGCGCAGCCGGCGCGGCGGCGAGCGGAGCGGCCGGCGGCCAGGGGGCGGCGGCCTTTGGCGGGTTTGGTGGCGGCCAGGGCACATTTGGCTCGGTGAAGAGCGTCGAAGGCAATACCATCGAGCTGAGCACGGCTCAGGCGGCGGTCAAGGTGACGGTCAACGACCAGACGACGGTGCAGCAGACTGTGCCACAGGCTGTGCCGCTGAATCAGTTGCAGCCGGGCACGAACGTGATGGTCGTGGGGGACCGCGACGCGCAGGGTAACATGACGGCGCGCAGCATCAACGTGTTGCCCCAGGGCACACCCGGTCGGCGGGCCGACGGCGCGCCGCTGTCCGCTGAGGGTGGCACGCCGGGCGCGCGACGGCCGGGCGCCGAGGGTGGCACGCCGGGCGCGCGGCGCCAGGGCACGCCAGGGGCGGCCACACCCGCGCCGTGAACCTGGCGGCGGATGACTAAAGACGAGAGGCCAACGACCAATGCGCTAATCCCATTGGTCGTTGGTCTCTCGCCTTTGATTCTCGCGGGGCCTAGCGGCCGAGCTGCGCCGCCAGCGCGGCGCCGGCGGCGGCCAGGTTGGTCAGCGCCAGCTGGGCTGGCTGGCCTTGCAGGGGTACCGGTTGGGCGTAGTTCTGAATGAGCACCGGCGTGTATTCGACGCGCACGAGCTGGTCGTCGTAGAAAGTGTACCTGCCCACCACTCCGAGCCGCGTCTCGTAGCTCCACATCTGGTCGAAGACAAAATTGCCGTGGGCGTAGGTGATGGTCTTGCCCTTGTAGATCTCGGCGGCCTGAATCCAGTGGGGATGGTTGCCAATGACCAGGTCCGCGCCGTTGTCCACCGCCAGGTGGGCAATCTCGACAGGGTTGTCGGGCGCGATACCGGGCGCGCTCTTCGGCACGTCCACGTACTCTGCACCCCAATGGAAGGCCACCACCAGGATATCAACCTGGGGGCGCAAGGCGCGCAGGGCAGCGGCGATGGCGTCGCGGTCGAACTTCTCGCCGACGCCGTTGAAGGCCAGGAAACCGACCTTGAGGCCGCGCATATCAACGATGGCGGGGCGGTCGCGCCGCGCCCAGCTAATGCCCGCCTGGTTGAGGCGCTGAATCGTCTCGTTGATGCCGGCCATGCCGTAGTTGCCGATGTGGTTGTTTTCGAGGGTCGCCACGTCAACGCCGGCATCCTTGAGGGTGGCGATGAAGCCGGGTCGCCCGCAGAAGGTGAACCCCTCGTCGTGGGGCGGGCAGCGCTCGATGAGGGGAGCTTCCAGGTTGATGACGGTCAGGTCGCCGCTCCGGAGCAGGTCTTTCGTGGCGGCCAGGGGGTATTGGAAGTCGTCGCCGCGCCGGCGAATGATGGTGTCCACCGAGCGGGCGGGGATGACGTCGCCAGTCGCGACGAGGGTGCGCAGCCGCGCCGGGTCGAGGCCCAGCGGGGCCAGGTCGCGGGGCGGGAACACGTCGTCGAGAGTCAGAGGCGGCAGGCCTGCCGTTGCGGCCACCGGGGCGGGTGCGGCGGCGGCCGGGCT
>CAZJJF010000187.1:1522-7677 GCA_964546245.1 uncultured Anaerolineales bacterium | reverse complement strand
CATTGAGACCATCACGCCGCCCACCGTCACCGTCACAGTGAGCTTGCTGACGACGGGCAAGCCCGCCCTCATCCCCTTCGACCTGCCGGAGATGCAGGCCGCCGCCCGCGCCTATCAGCGAGGCTGGGGCTACGCACCCGTCTTTACCCGTGGCGGGGGGAGCATTCCCGTCGTAGCTGACATCTACGACCTGATGAAGATTCCAGTGGTAATGATGGGCTATGGGCTGGACACCGACGGCCTGCACTCGCCCAACGAGCACTACAGCCTGGAAATGTTCCAGCGAGGTATCGAGACAGCCATAGTCTACCTTGACGAGTTGGCCGCGCTGCCGCGCTGAAGGAGATTTACGCCCCATGCCATCCCTATTCGACCGCGAGCTGGAAGAGCGCCTGGTGCGCTATGCGCGCATCGACACCCAGGCTAACGAAGCGTCACCCACGACGCCCAGCGCCGAGGAGCAGTTCGACCTGCTCCACCTACTGGTGGATGAACTAAAGGCCATCGGCGCGCAGGATGTAACCCTTACCGAGTATGGGGCCGTCCTGGCAACGTTGCCCGCCACTACCGCAACCAACGCGCCTACTATCGCCTTCCTGGCCCACGTGGACACGGCTCCCGCCTTCAACGCCACGGGTGTCAAGCCCATCGTCCATCGCGCCTACGACGGCGGCGACATCGTCCTGCCCGACGACCCCGAGGCCGTCTTGTCGCCCGCGCAGCTGCCCTACCTGGCGCAGAAGCTCGGCGACGACATTATCACCGCCAGCGGTACGACCCTCCTGGGCGCGGATGACAAGGCGGGCATCGCCATCATCATGGCCATGGCCGGGCATCTGCTGCGCCACTCGGAGCTGCCCCACGGCCCCATTCGCATTGCCTTCACGCCGGACGAAGAGATTGGTCGCGGCGTCCACCCCAGGCTGCCTGCTGACCTGGGCGCAACCTTCGCCTACACCCTGGACGGCGGTGACCTGGGCGAGGTGGTCTACGAGACGTTCTCGGCCGACAAGGCCACCGTGCGCATCCAGGGCGTGTCAGCCCACCCCGGCGCGGCCAGGGGTATCCTCGTCAACGCGCTGCATCTGGCCGCCAAGATCATTGACACCCTGCCCCACGTCACGCGCACGCCAGAAACCACCGATGGTCGCGAGGGGTTCATCCACGTCTACCAGGCGAGCGGCACAGCCGCCGCCGCCGAGCTACACTTCATCCTGCGCGACTTCGAGCGCGAAGGGCTGCAAGCCCACGGCGACCTGATTCAGCAGGTGTGCGCCACCATTCAGGCCACCGAGCCGCGCGCCCACATTACCTGCGAGATCACGCCCCAATACCGCAACATGCGCTACTGGCTGGAAAATGACATGCGTCCCGTCGAGCTGGCCCTCGAGGCCTGCCGCCAGGTGGGGGTCGAGCCGTTCTCGCCACCCACGCGCGGCGGAACCGACGGCTCGCGTCTCACCGAGATGGGCGTCCCGACGCCCAACCTCTTCACCGGCATGCAGAACATCCACGGCCCGCTGGAGTGGATCAGCGTCCAGGATATGGCCCGCGCGACTGAGATGTGCATCGAACTGGCGCAGTTGTGGGCCGAGAAGGGATGACGCAGTAGCAGGGCAACCCTGCCGCCACATGGAGAACCTGAATATGGACATCACAGTACAGGACGGGAATCTACTTCGCGAGCCGAGCGACCTGGCCGCGCTCGTCACCTTTGAGGACGAACCGCTGCCTGACGAGGTGGCGGGCCTTCTGGAGCCAGCCGACTACCAGGGCCGCGCCCAGCAGAGCCTGCTGCTGTACCCCCGGGGCGCCGTCGCTCCTCGCCGCCTGCTGTTGGTCGGTCTGGGCAAGCGCGACAAGATGAGCGCTGAGGCTATTCGCCAGGCGGCGGCAACGGCCGTCCAGCAGGCTCGCGCTCTCCAGGTTCCCGCCATGACCGTCGGCCTTTACGGCGATCTACCCGGGTCTCATGCAACGGCGGCCCAGGCCTTCGCCGAGGGCCTGGAGATGGGCGCATACCGCTACTGGAAGTACCGCACCGGGCTGACCACCGAGGAAACCTTTGCCGTCGAAGCCGTCACGGTGCTGACGGGCAGCGAAAAGAACGACCCTCTCCGCGCCGGCGTGGCGACCGGCCAGATCATCGGACGCGGCGTGACCTACGCTCGTGACCTGGTCAATCACCCCGGCTACGCCTTGACGCCGGCCGTGCTTGGCGACGAGGCGGTGTCGCTGGGCCAGCGCGTTGGCCTGTCCGTCACTGTGCTGGACCAGGCGCAGTTAACAGAGCAAGGTTTCGGGGGCATCCTGGCGGTGGGCAAAGGCTCGGCCAACGAGCCGCGCTTCATCGTGATGGAGCACGGCGCGGCGAGCGAGGGCAAGCCCACCATCTGCCTGGTCGGCAAGGGGCTGACCTTCGATTCAGGTGGTCTGTCCCTCAAGCCACCCGACGCTATGGAAACTATGAAGTCGGACATGGGCGGCGCGGCGGCGGTGTTTGGGGCGATGCAGGTCGTCGCCGAACTGGGGCTGCCGCTGCACGTGGTAGGCATCGTCGCCTCGGCCGAGAACATGCCCAGCGGCACATCCTATCGGCCCGGCGACATCATCACCACACTGAGCGGCAAGACGGTCGAGGTGCTCAACACCGACGCGGAGGGCCGCATCATCCTGTCCGATGGGCTGTTCTACGCCCAGCGCTACAAGCCTGCCGCCATCGTCGAGCTATCGACTCTCACTGGGGCCATCATCATTGCGCTAGGCTCCCACGCCACCGGCATGATGAGCACCGACCAGGCGCTGGCCGACCGCGTTAGCCGCGCCGGTGAGGCAAGCGGGGAGCGAGTGTGGCAGCTGCCGCTATGGGACGAGTATCACCAGATGATCAAGAGCCAGGTGGCTGATCTCAAGAATATCGGCGGCCGGCCGGCCGGCTCGATCACGGCGGGAGCATTCCTCGCCGCGTTCGTGGGTGAGTACCCCTTTGCTCACCTGGATATCGCGGGCACAGCGTGGGTCGATCGGCCGTCGAAGCCGGTTGAGTCCAATGGTGGGACAGGTGTCGGTGTGCGCCTGCTTACCGAGTTCCTGCGAAACTACGCCCAGTAATCGGAGCAGTCGCCTGGGGGCTACAAGGGCGCTCACCGTGAGCTTCTCAGCCCTACGTGCATGGCCTGGAAGGAGGATGCTGTGACCGCGCAGGCAGGGGAGGTAGCGAGTCAATCGCTTACGCAGAAACTGTTGAATGGTGTGGAGAAGGTGGGAAACAAGGTTCCCCACCCAGTCATGATGTTCTTGTATCTCATCCTGGGCGTCATCGTGCTCTCGGCGGTCCTGTCGCTGATGGGTGTCAGCGTTACCGAAGAGATCGCCGTGCCGGTGCCGGTGCCGGCCGTGGTCGATCTGTACGAGGACAGCGCGGTGCCGGGCTATAACACGCCCTTGATGCCCTACGACGAGGAGTTCGAGATCCAGACGGTGACGATCCCCATCCGCAGTCTGTTGTCGGTGGAGGGCATCCGCTTCATCTTCACCTCGTTCGTGCCCAACTTCTCCGGCTTCGCCGTGATTGGCATCACCTTCATCGCGCTCATGGGGGCGGGCGTGGCCGAGGAAGCCGGGCTGATGAACGCCCTCATCCGCAAGCTCGTCGCTGTCGCCCCGGCCGGCGCCCTCAGCTTCATCATCATCTTCGTGGGTGTGCTGTCGTCGGTGGCGTCCGACGCGGGCTACCTGATCCTGATACCCTTGGCGGCGGCCGCCTTCTTAAGCGTCAAACGCCACCCACTGGTTGGGCTGGCGGCTGCCTTTGCTGGCGTTGCCGCCATCTTCACCGTCAATATTATCCCGACGCCGATTGACGCCATGCTGACCGAGATTACCAACGAGTCTATCGCATTGGCCAATGGCGCGCCCATCACCATCGCCGCCAACCTGTTTTTTGGTATCGGCTCGTCGATCATCCTCGCGCTCGTGGGGGCGGTGGTGACGGAACGGGTGATTGCGCCGCGCCTGGGTGTCTACGTGCCTGAGGAGGGCGCCGCCGCCAGTCAGGCCGACAAGGCGGAGATCTCGCCCGAATTAGAGGCGAAGGGGCTGCGGGCCGCGCTGTTCGCCTTTCTTGGCGTGGCGGCCGTGATTGTGCTGCTGTCCGTGCCGCCCGGCGCGCCGCTGCGCTCGCCCGCTGACCAGGTGGGCGGCAACTCTCCCCTCATGGACAGTCTGTTGTTCGTCATCATGCTGTTCTTCCTGATCCCCGGCATTGCCTTCGGTCGCGCCGTCGGGACGATGAAGGGTAGTGCGGAGGTTATCAAGGCGGTGACCAAGACCTTCGCGGGGCTGGCGGGTCTCGTCTTTATGCTGTTGATGATCAGCCAGTTCATCGCCTTTTTTAACTACAGCAACCTGCCCCGCGTCATCGCCGTCGTGATGGCCGAAGCCCTGGAGCGGGCCAACATCGGCGCGTTGCCCCTCCTGATTCTGATGACGCTGGTGATTGTTCTCCTCGACTTCATCATGCCAGGCTCAGTTCCGAAGTGGGCCATCTTCGCGCCCATCTTCGTACCGCTGTTCATCCGCCTGGGGGTTGCGCCGCAATCCGTGCTGGCGGCCTATCGTATCGGCGACTCGCCGGTCAACTCACTGACGCCTCTGATGGTGTATCTGCCCTTCATCGTCACCGTCGCCCAACGCTACCAGAAGAACGCCGGTATAGGAACCATCATCGCCTTGATGCTGCCCTACGCCATCGTCATTCTGATCGCGTGGCTCCTGCTGTTCGCAGGCTGGTTCCTGCTGGGCATCCCCCTGGGTCCCGGCTACCCGCCGAGCATGTAGACGTAGTGTTCCAGACCCGACAGGTCGCGTAGACCTGTCGGGTCTGGTCTTCGCCCCATGACTGAATTCCTGCTTGTCCTCGCCATAGCCTCCCTGGCGGCCTTCCTCACCTATCTGGGTGCGCCCGCCGCCGAACGCTTCGACATTCCCCACCGGGCGGTCGCCGCGGCCCTCCAGTTCGCGGCGGGCATCATCACCGGCCTCGTGGCCCTCGGCCTCATGCCGCCGGCGGTGCGGGCCGGTTCATCTTTGGCGGTGGGGGTGGCCTTCTTCGTCGGTGGCGCGCTGTACGTCGTGTTCGAGTACATGTCAGCGCGGCGGCTGGCGGCGCGAGCCGACGGCGACTCGGGCGTGGCCTCCCTGGGCCTATACGTAGGCATCCTGGTCGACCTGATCATCGATGGGGTGGTGATCGGCATCGCCTCCACGCTGACTCTAGCCACGGGGCTGCTGCTAGCGCTGGGCATGGCGGTCAGCACCGCGCCGCTGGCCTTCGTCACCATCGCCACCGCCAAGCGCCAGGGCATGTCGCCCCAGCGCCGCCGCCAGTTGTCGTGGGTGATGCCCATGTGCCTCATTGGGGGCGCGGCGGTGGGGTATCTCTTGCTGCGCGACCAGCCCCTCACTGTCCGGCTTACCCTCATCGCTATGGCGTCGGGATTCCTCATTACGACCGTGACCCAGAGCATGATTCCCGAAGCCAACAAGGAAGGCGAGCCGAGCTTCGCCGGTATCCTCTTCCTGGCGGGCCTGGCGGTGTTCGCCCTGCTGTCCATCCTTATCAAATGATGCGCCCTGAAACTCTCACGTGTGCGCGGCTATTGACCAGCGTATGCAAGGTTGAAGCCGCGTCCCCCTCTTAGTGGTAGAAGCGACGATGGGATGTGGGTTGCAGTTCTGACGTGCCCTGCGTACACTGTAGTATGCTGTGCTGCATACCTTGAAGATCCGGATGGCATGCCTATGACAGACAAAAGTAGACTGCTAGAGGCTGTACGTGAGGCGGAACAGTCTCTGACGAGCGAGTACCGCCATCTGCTGATCGTCAATCCCGATCTCGACCGAACGCTTGTTAGCTTCCAGGCGAACAAGGACGAGGCAGCGCATCGCTGGTTCAAGTACAAAGAAGGGTTCTCGGTAGCTCTGATGCGCTACGTGTTCGAGAAGACTGGCATCGAGGAGGGGCAAATCCTGGATCCCTTCGCTGGGGCTGGCACCGCGCTCTTTGCCGCGAGCGACCTGGGTGTGGATGCGACAGGGATTGAGTTGCTGCCCAGCAGCGCGGAGGTCATCGAGGTCAAGCGTCTGCTACTCGG
>CAZJJF010000187.1:0-1512 GCA_964546245.1 uncultured Anaerolineales bacterium | reverse complement strand
CGACCGCCGCGCCGTGGCTGAGGCCGTGGCGACGTTTGCCGAGGCGCGCCCCTGGGAACAGAACGGATCCGCTGAGGCATTTCAACATCTGGCGATCACGGCCGGGGCTTTTTCGCCCACCACTGAGTATCAGTTGGGGCGTTATCTGTCCGAAGCGGCGGCGATGACCCAGCCGGAGATCAGGCGTATTCTCCGCTTTGCCGCCCTGTCCGTGCTGGAGTCTATTAGCTACACGCGTAAGGATGGACAATACTTGCGCTGGGACTACCGATCAGGGCGCCGAGCGGGGAGCAAACCCTTCGACAAGGGCGTCATTCTCGACTTCAGGCCGGCCATCACGGCGAAGTTGGCTGAAATCGTGGCTGACCTGCGCGTGTCAGAAAACGGCTACGCTATCCCGCGCACCTTGTTCGACCTGGCGCGACCTTTGCGGCCGGCCGGGCAAATCGAGTTGCTGGTCGGGTCCTGCCTCGACCTCATGCCGGGCCTGGAAGATAGCCGGTACGACGGGCTTATAACCTCGCCCCCCTACTGCAATCGGTACGACTATACTCGGACTTATGCCCTTGAGCTCGCCATGATGGGCGTCGACGAGGCAGGTATCCGACATCTTCGCCAGGCGATGCTATCGTGTACCGTGGAGAATCGAGACAAGACCGACCTGGCTCGCAAGTTCGACCGCGACCTCTACGCCGCTGCCGAGCAGGTCCTCGCAAGTCAGGAACTACTAACCCGCATTCTGGGCTATCTAGAGACATGCCGCGCCGATGGCTCGATCAACAATCCGGGCATCCCGCGCATGGTCCGCAACTACTTCCGGGAGATGGCGCTGGTAATCTTCGAGAGTGCGCGTCTCCTGAAGCCCGGCGCGCCACTTGTGATGGTCAACGACAACGTCCGTTATCAAGGGGCGCACGTTCCGGTGGACTTGATCCTCTCCGACATCGCCAGGCAGGCGGGCTTCTCAGTGGAGGCGATCTGGGTTCTGCCACGTGGCAAGGGCAACAGCAGCCAGCAGATGGGCGAGCATGGTCGGGAGGAGGCGCGTAAGTGCGTCTATGTCTGGCGACTCACAGAGCGACAAGCCAGGCCGCTAGATCGTCAAGTTGCTCTGGCTTCGTAAGATTGGCGGCGTAGGTCAAGCGACCATTCTCCAGGTCGGCGAAGATCTCGTCAGCCATGGCACGCTCGATGCCAGCGGCAACGAAGAATAGCGCTGGTGGGACCCTATCCAGGCGCTGAAAACCAGCACGGATGCGTTCGAAGGCGCTGCGTGCCGTCTTCCAATGCTCATCTGCTCCCGCGGGGTCGATGCCACCCTTGAGTTCTCCGCAGGCGAGGTATTGGCCTGGCTGTTCGATCACACTCAGCCCCCCCACCATCAGATCATTCGGCTGCAACATAATAGCGTCCACGCTCTTGTCGATGAAACGTGGCTTGCGGTCGAAAACCAGCCAACGACTCTCCCAGGCGATGCGGACGATCTTCGGCGCGCAGAACGTGCAGGTCGAG
>CAZJJF010000186.1:0-7697 GCA_964546245.1 uncultured Anaerolineales bacterium | reverse complement strand
CCTCGGAGATCGTCACAATGGCATAGTTGCTGGGGTTGCGCTTCTTGTCGTCCATTAGCAGCCGGGCCAGCTTCTCGGGATCGAACGGAATCTCGGAGATGATGGCGCGGTCGGCGCTGGCGAGGTAGGCCGAGATGAGGCTCGTCTCGCCGGAGTTGCGCCCGAACAACTCTACGACGGCAATCCGCTCGTGAGAGCCGGCCGGCGTGCGCAGCGCGTGGATGAACTCCACCGAACGAGTGACAGCCGTCGAGAAGCCGATGCAGTAGTCGGTGCCGAACACATCGTTGTCCATCGTCTTGGGGATGGCGACGACCGGGATACCCTCGTTGTGCATGCGGACGGCGTAGCTCAATGTGTCGTCGCCGCCGATGGGCACCAGGGCGTTGATGCCCATCGCTTCCAGGTTGCGCAGCACCTGGGGCGTCAGGTCGTAGCGTTGGTCGGCCTTGTGCTCGTCGCTCTTCATGTAGGCGGGCACATCCTTACCCTTCACCTTACTGGGGTTGGTGCGGGACGTGTGCAGGAACGTGCCGCCGGTGCGGTCGATGGTGCGCACCACCGGCTTAGTCAGCGGGATGGCCCACTCGGTCTGCGGCTCCTTGCTGTCGGGGGTGTAGTAGAGAACGCCCGCCCAACCGCGACGGATGCCGACAACCTCATGCCCCTCATCGATGGCGTGGTCTACGAAAGCCTTGATGGCCGGATTGAGGCCCGGCACGTCGCCGCCCCCGGTCAAGATTCCGATTCGCATGGGATAGACTCCTTTGGCTTTTGGATGCGGCGCGATACGCGCCTAACCTTTGATGATATCCTCAAACCGCCCGCCGCTGAGCTGCGCCAGGCGGTCCAGGGGGACGGCAAAGATCGCATTGGACGCGCCCGCCGCCCCGTACACGGTGTCGTAGCGGCGCAGGCTGGCGTCGATAAGCACTGGAACAGACTCGGTGTGGGCCACGGGGGCCACCCCTCCAACGCTGAAGCCTGTCACGCGGGCCACCGTGTCGGCGTCGGCGATGCGCACCTTACCCTTGTTGACGCCGAACAATGCGCCGAGCTTGCGGTCATCAGCCTTCATGTCGCCAGCGACCAGGGCAATGACGGGCTGGCCGTCGATAAGGAAGCACAGCGACTTGATGATCGCTCCCACCTCGCAGCCGACGGCGGCGGCGGCCAGCGGAGCGGTCGCGGTACTCACGTCATATTCTACAACGTGGAGGTCGGGCGCGTGGGTATGCAAGTAGGCGCGAACGCGATCAACAGCTTCAGCAGGCATCGGGGTTCCGAATGAGGCAATATCTCGCATATTGTAGCCCAAACGCGGAACGAGGCAACTCCTGTTTCTCGCGTGTTTTCGCGCCTGGCGGCAACCTGTGCTAGAATCCACGACCAACCAGCGCGGGCAGGAAAGGCCATGCACGAGCCTTACGAACGACGAATCAACGAGGTGCGCGGCGAGCCTTTGGACGAGGTCCGATTTCTCAGTCACCTCGCCGTGGACACCGTCTACGACCGCCTGCCACCCGAGTTCTGGCACCATCTGAAGACGGCGCGCACTGAGGTGCGCGAAGCGTTGCTCGTCCTCCTGCGCGCCTGGATCGAGTACCTGTCGCGCGAGGCAGATGAGGAACGCGGGCCGGTCAGCCGCCAGCGCGGCAAGATTGTTGTCGCCGACACCGCCCCCACCTCAACCGAGGCTGCTGCCCCCGCGCCCCTCGATGCCGTCAATGGCAATGGCCTGCCCCATGCCGAGTTCACCCCCGCCCCAGCCGCGACCGTCAGCCGCCAGCGAGCCAAGATTGGTCTGGACTAAACAGCGACGCGCGGGGCAGAGTCACCTCGCGCGTCGCTCTGATATCAACCACGCCTGGTAGGCGATAGCCAGCCCTGCTAAGGCCGGGCCGCTTCCATAGGCTGCGCTTTCGCTGCCAATACGCCCATCAATTCGTCCCAGGACTTCACGAATGCCGCCGCGCCGTCCTTCTGGAGTTGCGCCCCCAGCGCATCGACATCGATGCCCGCGCGTGTCATGGCAGACAGAGTCTGCTCTGCTTCGCCGCCGCCCGGTGACAGTAGCCCTTCCAGCGTGCCGTGGTCAGCGAACTTCAGCAGGGTGTTCTCCGGCATGGTGTTAACCGTGTTCGGCGACGCCAGCGCCTTGATGTACAGGTAGTCCGACGCCTGGGGGTCCTTCGTGCCCGTGCTCGCCCACAGCAGCCGCTGCGGCGAGGCGCCAAAGTTGGCGAGCCGCTGCCAGCGGTCGGAGGCGAGCAAGTCGCGATAGGCCTTGTAGGTGCGGCGGGCGATGGCGATACCGAGTCGATCGCGCAACTCGCTGGGAACCTCGCCAGTGATGGCCGCATCCCAACGACTGACGAACAGCGAGGCCACCGAGGCGACGCGGGGATTCAAGCCGGCCTCGATGCGCCGCTCGATGCCGCGCAGATACGCCTCCGCCGCCGCCACATAGTCCTCGCGCGAGAAGAGCAGGGTGACATTGATGGGTACGCCGGCGAAGATGGCTTCTTCGATGGCCGGCAGCCCCTCGCGGGTGCCCGGAATCTTGATGAACAGATTCGGACGCGCTGCCGTGGCGTGCAGCTCCCTGGCCGCCGCCAGGCTGCTCTGCGTGTCGTAGGCCAGCTTCGGTGACACCTCCAGGGACACCCAGCCATCGACGCCGTTGGTGCGCTCGTGGATGGGCCGGAACAGGTCCGCCCGCCGCAGGTCTTCGATAGCCAGCTCGAAGAAAAGCGCCTCGCCCGACGTGCCATTGCGCACCTTATCCGCAATGGCGGCATCGTAGAAGCTGGAGTTCTTGATTGCCAGGTTGAAGATGGTTGGGTTCGAGGTCAGCCCCGTCACCGATAGCTCGTCGATGTAGCGCTGCAATGTGCCGCTGTCGAGCAGGCCCCGCGTGATATTGTCGAGCCACAAGCTTTGCCCCAGTTGGTGGAGCCGGTTGGTGATCGGATTCATCCTGATTTCTCCTTTGGGGGCTAGGGTTGTTCCAGGCGGAAACCGTGGCCCCGAATCGTGACGATATACTGGTGGGAGTCCAGTTCTTCGATACGCTCCCGCAAGCGGCGTACCAGCGCGTCGATGGCCTGGTCGGTCACGCCAGCGATGGCGACGTTGGGCCAGACCGCCTCAATGACCTCCTGACGGCTGAAGACACGCCCCGGCTGGCTGAGTAGCAGTTCGAGAAAGACGAACTGGCCCGGCGACAGCGCCGGCTCTAGCTCCCGCCCACGGATGATCACTGCCCGCGACACAGGGTCCACGCGCAGCGCCGACCGCTGCTGCCCCTCCACCGGCGATGTGGCTTCGGAGTCGATGAACACGAGGCTGGCCCGACCCGCCAGGGAGATCTGGTCGCCGTCGCGCAGACGCCACGGCCGCATCACCCGCTGGTCATTGACGAAGGTTCCATTGGTGCTGCCCAGGTCGGCCAGGACGTAGCCTTCACCCTCGGCGCGCACCTCCGCGTGGTGACGCGAAATCTCGCGGTCCATGAGGACGATATCGTTGTCGCCGCCACGACCAATACGAATCAGCGTCTTGCTCAGGAGCCACTGCTTGGCCGCATCACCGCCGTTGTGGCGCATGACCAGCATCGCGTGCTCGCCCACCTATCCCCTCCTTACCCCAGCCGCCTCCATGCGCTGCACTTCATCATACACGAAAGCCCAAGCCTACGCAAGCCCTCCGCGTCATGTGAACGTCAGGTAAAGACAGAGATGTCGTCAGGATTTTTGCCTCAACCTGGGGTATAGTGATGACACAACAGTCCCTATCCCCCTCAGACCGGCGGCCCGAGGGCGGGGCGTAACCCCCTCCAAGCCTCTCCTTCGGGCGCCGCTCATTGTTCCGGCCTAAGCCGCCTCGGCATCGGCCACAGCCAGCGCCGCCGCTGGCCGTCGCGCGACCAGGCTGGATGCCATCAAGAACATCAGCGTCATCAGCAGCGCGGACGTCAGACACCACGCGCACACCGCCTCGATGACGAATACTTCCAGATACGTCAGGTACAGCGAGAACAGCACCCCCACCAGGCTCATCCCGAACAGGGCCAGGCGGGCGTACATGGCTGACGTATCCGCCCGGCGTCGTTGCCACAGCCAGGCGGCCAGTATCGCCATGTAGCCTCCCAGGCCAATGACCCCCACCGGTATGCCCAGGAAGTGGGCGTAGGGGCTATTCTGCACCGCGTTGCAGTCGCCGACTGGTCCGCAGATGGCGGGCGCGCCCCGCGTCTCAATGTACGACATGTAGACGGCTACCAGCATGCCCAGCACGGCGATGACCGGAATCGCCACATCGACCAGGCGCGGGTCAGGCCCCGACCAGCCGCGGGCCAGGGCCACGGCGACAAACACCAGCGCGGCCACCATCCCCGCCATGAGCAACAACGCCAGCGCAAACCCGTTGCGGAAGCCGCTTGGCGGCTCGTCGGCCGCGGCGAGCGCCGGTAATGCCTCCACCGCGGCCGCCAGGCTCTCCAGCCCTGCCTGGTTGTAGGTGTCAACCCCGCCCTGCGCCAGGTACGCATCGATCAGCCCCGGCAACTCGGCCGGAATCTGGTCCGCCCCCAGCAGCGCCCGATTGCCGATGACCAGCAGCGGCACGCCCACCTGCTCGGCCGGGATGCCCATCGCTGCCGCCACGGTCCGCAGCCGCGCCCGCTCCTGCGGGCTGGACACCTCAATCATATCGATGCGCAGGCTTGCCCCGTATTTCGCTTGCAGCGGGGGCAAGACATTGTTGATTACCTGATGGCAATTGCCGCACAGGTCGGAGTAGAACAGCACGGCCCGCACCACAGGTGGCGCGGCGGCGGCTCGCGGCGGCGTCCCCAGGCCCAGGAGAGCCAGCATCAGGATAGGAATCAGCCAGAATCGCATTTCGGAATACCTCCATTGGAGCGCATCGTTGCGCTCATTACGTATTATAACGTTGTGGGCAGGCTTTGGTTTCTGTTTTGGACGATTGGGTGAGGCCGCGCTACAATACGCGGCGTTCGACACACCGCCGATGAGGAGCGTATGGCTGATACATCCCACGACACGTTTCCCCGCGACCAGGCCTGGGCCATCGTCACCGAGTACATCCAGGGCGACGGGCTGCGCAAGCACATGCTCGCCGTCGAGGCCGCCATGCGCGCCTATGCCCCGCGCTATGACGGCGACCCGGACGCCTGGGGCGTCGTGGGTCTCCTCCACGACTTCGACTGGGAGATTCACCCGGAACTACCCGTGCACCCCATCCAGGGCAGCCAGATTCTGCGCGAGCGGGGCGTCCCCGAGTGGATGGTGCAGGCCATCCTGTCCCACGCCGACTTCACCCATGTCCCGCGCGACACGCCGCTACGCAAGGCCCTGTACGCCGTCGACGAACTGACAGGCCTCATTATGGCCGCTGCCCTGGTCCGTCCTACCAAGAGTATCTACGACGTCGAGGTGCGCTCGGTTCGCAAGCGCTGGAAGGACAAGGCCTTCGCCCGCGCCGTCAATCGCGAGGACATCGAGCGCGGGGCGGCCGACCTGGGCGTTCCCCTCGACGAGCATATCCAGATCGTCCTGACCGCCATGCAAGCCATCGCGCCCGCCCTGGGCGTGGAAGGAGAGCGCCCATGATTCGCCACGTCGTCATGTTCAAGCTCAGCCCCGACGCTGACCCGGTCGAGGTCGCGGCCTGGCTCGACCGCCTGCGCGAGTTGCCGTCCAAAATCGACTTTGTCCGCGCCTTTAGCGTCGGTCGCGATGAGTTGCACCTGCCGCGCTCCTACGACGTGGCCCTCGTCGCCGACATGGACAGCCTCGACGATGTACGCCGCTACGGGCCGCACCCTGCCCACGCCCCCGTGGCCCAGATGTCGGCCAAGCTCTGCCAGCATATCTGCTCCGTCGACTTCGAGGTCTAGCCCGCGCATGAAGCTGATTCTCTTCGACATCGACGGCACGTTGCTCCACTCGGATGGCGCGGGCGTCAAGGCCACCCTCGACGCCCTGCGCGACTTCTTCGGCGTAGCCGACCAGCCCCCCGGCTACAGCATGGCCGGCAAGGTCGACTCGCAGATTGTGCTGGAGATTCTGGCCCATGCCAACGCCGACCTGAGCGACGTGCGCGGCCGCCTCGACGCCTATTGGGTCGCCTACGCCGACCGCCTTGCCGCGGAATTGCCGCGCCACAGTGTCCGCGCGTTGCCCGGCGCGACGGAGCTGCTGACTGCCCTGGCCGACCGCGACGATGCCGTGGTAGGGCTATTGACGGGCAACCTGGCAAGCGCCGCCGACCTGAAGCTAAGCGCGGCGGGCATCGACCCGGCTCAGTTCCGCCTGGCGGCCTACGGGCATGAGGCGGAGGCACGCGAGGGTCTGCCGCCCCTGGCGGTCCTGCGCGCCCGCGAGGCCACCGGTCGCACCTTCGCGGGCAAAGACATCGTCATCATCGGTGATACGCCCGCCGACATCACCTGTGGCGAGGCGCTGGGTGTGCGCACCATCGGCGTTGCTACCGGCCGCTACGATGTGGGCGAGCTGTGGGCGGCCGGCGCCGACGAGGTGTTCGAGACTCTCTCAGATACCGCCGCCGTCCTCCGCGCCATCACCAGCGACTGATGTGGGTAGCAGCACGGTGGGGGGGGGTCGGGGCCCCCCCCGCACCCCCCCACCCCGGCTGGAAACCCCCCCCACGGGGCCCCCCGGTGGGTGGGCCCCCGCGGCAGGTGACCGCGATAGGTCAGGGTATCGAGTGTGCTGTAGCAGACGCGCCCGGCGTTCAGCGCGGCGCGCGCCACCCACACCACATGCAGCGTCGCCCGCGAGGGGCTGGCCGCCAGATCCACCGCCTCCATCGACTGGCTGTCGCCGCAGACTCCGCTGTTGAGTTGCCCCAGGTCCTGCCAGTGATCCTGCGTCGCATCGCCCACCGCCGCCCGTATTGCGCTGTAGCTCTCTTTCCACACCACGTAACGCCGACCCTGCCCGTCGAAGGCCAGGCGTGGCCGGTCGACGCTGGTCTGGTTGTCGATACTGACGGGGCGCGGCGACACGCGCTCCAGGTAGTCGGGCACGAAGGTCTGGCTCGCCGTGTCGAAGCGCAGGCGCCCCGTGTGGATGTAATACTGGCAATCCAGTTCTTGCTCGATCCACGCCGCATGTAGTTGTCCGGTGGGTGACACCGCGATGGAGGGCGCGTAGCCCTCCAGGTTGGGGCACGCCGCCGACCCCTTCGCCACCCCGGCCCCCGACAGCTGGGCGGGAGCGCTCCAATCAACGGACGGTGCGCCATCGGCGAGCAAGGGACTGCGCCCGAAATACACGGCGGGCGTGTTGCTCAGATAGTCTCGCCCCTCCCAAACGACGATTGCCTCCTGCCCGCCCGCTCGGTCGATGATAGCGATCGAGGGCGCGTATCCGGCGTAGCAGTTGACGCCGACACCTCCTGCGCTACAGCCCGGCCCACGGATGTGGGAGAACCCATCGGTATCGCCCTTCTGCCAGCCTGCGCCAACGCGACTGTAATAGATGAGCGGCCGCGACAGCGAGGGCGCGTCCTGGCTCCACACCACGTGGGCGCGCACATCGCCGGTCTGTTGGTTCTGAGCGACGGTCAGGTTGGGGTCAAGACTCTCGGCGCCGGTGGCAAACAGGGGCGGCGGGCCATAGGCGGGCGGCGGCCAGGGCAGCGGGTCG
>CAZJJF010000185.1:0-7740 GCA_964546245.1 uncultured Anaerolineales bacterium | reverse complement strand
ACGGCTTCGTTCGCGCCGCCGTGCAACGGGCCATACAGGGCCGCTGCCGCGCCCGCCATGGCGGAGTACGGGTCCACATGGGAGCTGCCGATACCGCGCATGGCATTGGTCGAGCAGTTCTGCTCGTGGTCGGCGTGCAGAATAAACAGCACATCCAGGGCATGTTCCAGCACGGGATGCGGCTTGTAGCGATCCGTCATCTTCGCCATCATGTTAAGGAAGTTGGCGGTATAGCTCAGGTCGTTGTCGGGGTAGACATAGGGCTTGCCGGTACTGTGGCGATAGGCGAAGGCCGCCACGGTCGGCACCTTGGCGATGAGACGGAAGATCTGCTTCTGGCGCACCTCGGGGTCAAAGATACGCTTGGCATCGGGGTAGAAGGTCGACATCGCGCCAATTGTACCCACGAACATGCCCATCGGGTGGGCGTCGTGGTGGAAGCCGTCCATCAGCTGCTTGATATTCTCGTGGATGAAAGTGTGGTAGGTGATCTGATGGACCCACTGATCCAGCTCGCTCTGGCTCGGCAGTTCGCCGTAGAGGAGCAGATAAGCGACTTCGAGGAAGGTGCTGCGTTCCGCCAATTGCTCGATGGGGTAGCCGCGAAAGCGCAGAATACCCGTGTCGCCGTCGATATACGTGATACGACTCTTGCACGAGGCAGTACTCATGAAGGCCGGGTCATAGCTCAGCAGGCCAAAGTCATCGTCAGTGAGCTTGATCTTGCGCAGGTCGTTAGCTCGAATGGCGCCGTACTCGATGGGAATCTCATACTGCTTGCCAGTTCGGTTATCAATGACCGTCAGCGATTCCTGCATGGGTTGACTCCCTCTCAGTCGCGAGAATTAAAGGGGGTGGTTAGAGCACTAATTCGGCCATCGTCCGTAGCGTCGCCGGGTCGATGACACCTAGAATCATTGTCTGGACACCTGCGTCGCGCCACAACCCGATCCGCTCGGCGATGCGCTCGCGCGGCCCGCACAGCGCCACATCATCTACCAGCGCGTCCGGCACGGCGGCAATGGCCTCGTCGCGCCGCCCCGCCAGATACAGGTCCTGGATGCGATCGGCCGCCTCATCATACCCGTAGCGTCGCGCCAACTCGTGGTAGAAGTTCTTGCCGCGCGCGCCCATGCCCCCGATGTACAGGGCGAGCATCGGCTTGACCCACATCCGGCAGCCCGCGACATCGGACCCCATGACCACGGGAACAGTCACCGCAATGTCGAAATCGGCCAGGCTCTTGCCGCCGCCAGCGCGGGCAAAGCCCGCCTCAAGCGAAGCGCGAAAAACATCGGCGCGCTGCGGGGCGAAGAAGATCGGCAGCCAGCCGTCGGCGATCTCAGCCGCCAGGGCGATATTCCTGGGGCCAATGGCAGCCAGGTATATGGGAATCGTAGGCCGGAGCGGATGAATAATCAACTTCAACGGCCTGCCCAGGCCGGTCCCCCCCTGGATGGGGATAGTATATACCTCACCCTGGTACGCCAGTGGCCTCTCACGCTTTAGCACCGCGCGCACGATATCCACGTACTCGCGGGTGCGCTGCAACGGGTTAGCGTAAGGAACGCCGTGCCAGCCCTCGACCACCTGGGGGCCAGACACCCCTAACCCCAATAGAACGCGCCCCCCCGTCAACAGGTCGAGAGTGGCGGCCGTCATAGCCGTCATGGCCGGGCTGCGAGCAGGCATCTGCATGATGGCCGTGCCCACCTTGATGCGCTGGGTCCGCGCTGCAACCCACGTCAGTGTCGTCACTGCATCAGACCCGTAAGCCTCGGCCGTCCAGACCGAGTCGTAGCCGAGGGCCTCCGCCTCCTGCGCCAGCGCCACATGGTCGGCCGGGCCGCCACTCCAATAGCCGAGGTTGAGTCCAAGCCTCACCCGAGTCCTTCCTCTCTATAGGCGACTGGCGGCCAGTTTCTTCGTCTCGGCATAGCTCAGGCCGCGAATCGCCGCCTTGGTGTCTGGCGCCGCGGCCGGATTGACGCTCAGCGTGTCGATACCCAGGCCCACCAGCAGCGGCACCGCGCGCGAGTCGGAGGCCATCTCGCCACAGACGCTCGCCGTGTGCCCCGCCGCGTGCGCCGCATCGACGACCAGCCGCACCTGACGCAGAATCGCTGGATGCAGGGCATTCCCCAGCGCGGCAACGGCGGGGTTGCCCCGGTCGGCGGCAAAGGTATACTGGGTCAGGTCGTTCGTACCGAGACTGAAGAACGCGGCTTCCTTCGCCAGCAGGTCAGCCGCAATGGCTGCGGCCGGAATCTCGACCATGATACCTACCGGCATGTCCTCAGCCACGGGTGCGCCCCGCGCCTCCAACTCGGCGCGCGCCTCGGCCAGCAATGCCTTCGCACGCTGTAACTCATCCAGCGTCGCAATCATGGGGAACATGATACGCAACGGGTAGTCGGCCCCTACCCGCAGGATGGCCCGCAGCTGAACCTTGAAGACCTCCGGGTGGGCCAGACTCAGGCGGATGGCGCGATTGCCCAGGAACGGATTCGGCTCCGCTTCCATCTCCAGGTAAGGCGCGGGCTTGTCGCCACCGATGTCCAGCGTTCGCACCGTCACTGGCAGGCCGCCCATGGCCTCGGCGATGGCGCGGTACGTCGCCTCCTGCTCATCCTCCGTCGGTGGCTCGGTACGATCCAGGAATAGAAACTCCGTGCGTAGCAGCCCGATGCCCTCGGCCCCCATCTCGCGCGCCAGGCGCGCCGTCGCCACATCGCCCACATTGGCCCACACGGCGACCTGATGGCCGTCCTGGGTAATGGCGGGCTGCCCGGCCACCGCCAGCGCCTGCTCGCGCGCGCGGCGCTCGGCAGCCTGCTGGTTGCGCAGGCGTGTTTCCGTCGCCGCGTCCGGCTCCACCCACAGTTGCCCCCGCGCGCCGTCCACAATCAACGGCGTGCCCTCGGCCAGCTGGAGGACGGCATCCCCCAGGCCAACAATGGCCGGGACGCCGAGGCTGCGCGCCAGAATCGCCGTGTGCGATGTCGCACCGCCCGCCGCCGTGCAGATGCCCAGCACCCGCGTCGGGTCGATTTGAGCCGTCTCCGAAGGCGTCAGGTCGCGCGCCACCAGGACCGAGGGGCGCGTCATGCCTGCCAGTGGTTCAACGCCGCTCTGCCCGCCCAGATCGCGCAGAACCCGCGCCGCCACGTCGCGCACGTCGGCGGCGCGCTGGCGAAAGACCTCGCCCTCCATCCCTTCCAGCATCTGGGCGAAGTCCGACGCGGTATCAAACATGGCCGCCTCAGCGTTCAGCCCCTCGCGCTCGATCTTGTCGCGCACCGCCATGATCAGGGCCGGGTCCTCCAAGAACTGGCGCTGGGCCTCGAAGATCATGGCCTCGGCCTTGCCGATCTGCTTACCCGTGCGCCGCGCGAGTTGCTCCAGCGCCCCGCGCGCCTTCGTCAGCGCATCTTCCAGCCGCCGCCACTCAGCGCCCCGGTCCTGCACGGTACGGCGCACGACACGCGGCATCTCGGCCCGATACAGGTAGGCCGGGCCGAGCGCCACGCCCGGCGACGCCGCAATGCCAGGCATCGCCTCGCCCGCCGCCGGACGCGCAGCAGGTGAGGGCGACTCCGCCGCTACGCTTGCGGCCGGCGCGGCCTCGTCAGCGCCGATATCCTCGCCGAAGCCTGCCGCCACCAGATCGCGCAGGGCAAGCACGGCCGCGTCAGCCTCCGCCCCGCTGGCGGTCACGGCAATCTGATCGCCCTGGCGGGCGTTCAGCCCTAGCACGCCGAACATGCTCTTGGCGTCCACTGAAGCCGACGGCCGCGACAGGTTACGGACGCGCACCTCGGCATTGAAGCGCCCTGCCGTCTGCACAAACTGGGACGCCGGCCGCGCGTGCAGGCCGACTCGATTGACAATCGTCAGAATCTCCTCGACCCCGCCCACGACCTCGGTGGCCGCGACGATATTGCTGTCGCCGCCAACAGCGGGCGCGTCTGCCACCTTCGGCGGGTATAGCGCACCTAGCGCCGCCGCCTCCACCTGGTTGAGGGGTTCATCCAGGGCCGCCGCCACCGCCGCGGCAATGGCGCCCTCGACCAGGGGCGCGTTGGTCAGCCGCACCTGGGGTTGCTGCTCTTCGGACAGCATGTCCCGCACCATCTCGGTGGTCATCACCGCACTACCCAGATCCATCAGGACCAGGACGCCGCCGGGTTGATAGGCAGCCTCAACGGCGGCCGCCACGCGCTCATAGCTGGTGCCGATAGTGCTGTCATCCAGGCCGCCCGCCGCCGCGATGGGAACGCGACCCTGGGCCATCTGGTCGGCCAGTTCCTTCACACCCTCGGCGAGGCGATGGCTATGGGAGACGATGACGATCCCGATCATAGACCGTAGGCCTCTTTGAGGATCTCGATGGGATGCACCGACGGTAGGCCTGTGGCTGTTGAGATCTGCCAGCGGCAGGTCTCGCTATCGCAGGCCACCACGGGCTGACCCTCGGCCTTCGCCCACTCGAAAAGGGGCCGACCTACGTCCATGGCAATCTGGTACTTCTCTTTCTTGACCCCGTATGTACCCGCGATGCCGCAGCAGGCTGCGCCACTCTCGTGGACCGTCAGGCCGGGGACGAGGGACAGCACGTCCAGAGCCGGCCGACCGACGCGGTGCGCCCGCAACTGGCACGGCGGGTGGTACGGAACGATCATATCCAGCGCGCGGAAGTCAGTCTTGAGGCGGCCCTCGGCGTGCAGCAGGCGCAGATACTCGAAAATGTCGTAGGTATTCTGCGCCACCAGTCGCGCGTCGTCGTCGTAAATGTCGAGCAGTTCGGGCGCTTCCTCCTTGAGAGTCAACGTGCAGCTGGTGGACGTGCCGACAATGTCGTAGCCTTGCTTCACGTAAGGCGCAAGCTTCGCCACGTTGGAGCAGTGGTAGTCGCGGGCGGCCGGAAACTCGCCATTAGACAGCAAGGGCAGGCCGCAGCAATTCTGGTCCGGGACGATCACTTCGATATCATTGTGCTCCAGCACCGCCACCAACGCCTGCCCGACACGCGGTTCCATGTACTGCGTGGAACAGCCGTGGAAGTAGACCACCTTCCGCTCCGAGGTGAAAGGCTTGTGAACCGACTTGTACCAGCCTCGGAACGTACCGAAGGAGAACGACGGCATGGCCGCCTTGTGGTGAATCCCAATCACCGCCTCCATTGCCCAGCGGAACGGCGCAATCTTCAACGCCAGGTTCGTCACAGGCGCAGTCGGGCTACCCAGCTTCCCCAGCAACTCTGGTCGCGCGATGAGGCGGTTGCGTAGCGGAATACCGCCCTTCTTGGTCTCGTACAGATGCGCGCGGGCGCGCGCCTGAATCTCGGCGATGCGGACGCCAGTCGGGCAGACAGTGTTGCAGACACGGCAACCACTGCAATAGTCTACCGACTCGTCGGGGGAAACCTGACGGTCGAAGCGGAACCGCCCAGCCTGCGGGCCTTCATACTTTGGGCCAGCAAACAGGTCAGTGACGGCCACGACCGGGCAGAAGGAGACGCAAATGTTGCACTTGATGCAGCGATCGAGCGATTCCTCGACGCCCAGCGGGTGCGCCACATCGAGGGGTTGTTCGCCGATATATGGCATTTGGAGCATGGGTGTCTTCCCTATCGCGCTTACAAAGCGGTCTCAAAGCGCGCCGACCGCGCGCCAGGCCGTCGCCAGACAGACGCCTTCGTGCGACTTTTCCCGCCACGAGTCCCAGTGGGCCAGCGCCGAGCCAACAACCCGCACATTCTGCAGCGCCACCAGGCCCGCCGCGTCCAACGGTTGCAGGGCGTCATTGACCACGACGCCACTACGGTAGAGTGGCTGCCCCTGGGGGGCCAGGAAACGCGGGTCAGTCCAGGCAGTCTGGGCCTCGGGGGCCATGACGGGTAGGTCAAATACCACCTCGCGGACCTTGCCGCCGTACTCGGCCAGAGTACCACCGCCCTGAATGCCGCCGGTCGCCAGAATGTAGTCTGGCGCGCTATAGCGCACGCCGCGCTGGCCGGCCGCCTCGGTCACGATGGTGGTCGCGCGGCCGCCGGAGGTCTCACTCGCAATGACCTGCGAACCAATGATAATCCGAGCGCCGCGCGATTCGAGGTGGGCGCGGAGCGCGTTGAACAGCCTGTACCCCGTCACCGAGGGCGGCAGGGTGGGAATCTCGAAGACTGGCACGCCCAGCGCGCGCTCGAAATCGGCGATCACCTCCGCCGAGCGCTGGAAGCCTAGCACGGCCGGGAAGCCGACGCGCGTCTCGCGACCAAGCGCCGCCTTCGCCATGCGAATCGCCTCCTTGCGCGTGTCGGGGTCATCCAGCAGTTGCGCCAGCAGCACCGTGGTCATGACCTTCATCTTGTCAATCGCCGGCACATCCAGGCCGACCCCACGCGCCTCGATGCCCTGGACAGTCAGGTTCGCCGCCAGGAGGGCGGGGAAGAAGTCGGGCAGGCGATTGAAGCTCAGGATGAGTACCTTGTCGCCTGGCTTGACCTCGCCAGCCGCCATCACCTTCGGCGCGAACGCACTCGGCTTCAGGCCACCTACAGGCGTGGGCAGCATCATATTACGGTCAAGGCCGCCGACATAGGTGAGGCCGCGCGCTGCCCCTGCCTGTTGCAGAGCGGCAAAGGCCTCCATCAAGTCCGCACGCTTGACCCGCGCGTAGGGATGCTGCGAGTCGGCCGCCATCACCTGCGCCAGGGCGGCATCGGGCGAGCTTACTGGCGTCGACGAGTCAACGGGATAGTAACCCATCACGTCGAGGGGTCCGCCCGCCCAATGAGTCGTCCCCAGCCCTTTGGACAACAGCAGAACGCGACGCCCGCTCTCGGCGGCCCGCAGCGCGGCCGTCAGACCCGAGTAACCGGCGCCAATGACAATCAGATCGGGGATCATGGTAGCATCTTCCCGTGGGTAGAGGCGCGGTCGCGCCTAGACGTGGCCCTTGAAGACCGCGTCCTTGACATCTTCGACGATGTAGAAGTCGCTCATCGGACTCTTAAGCCCGTCGGGCGGGAGGTGCTCGACGTTCATGATGCCGCAGTAGATCAGCTCGTCGAGGCGCTCTTGCTTGGCCTGGTCGCCCCACAGGACCGGCCTCAGCCCTTTCCAGCGCTCCTGGAGGAAGTCCCGCAGCGCCAGATTGGTCTGCTGCACGGGCGGCGTCTCCATCTGCTGCAACAGTCCCGCCGCGCGATAAGTGCAGAAGCCGCCCTGGCACGGTCCCATGCCCAGGCGCAGATCGCGGCGAATGTCGTCCAGCACGACAAAGCCGCTGGCGATGGCGTCCTTGACCCGGTCGACGGTCACCAACTCGCACTCGCAGGCCAGACGCCCATAAGTATCCTGCTCTTCAACCTTATTGAGCGGCGCGCCCAGCCAGTGCATCTTGGCGTCCGACGCCGGCAGCACCGGCTCAAGGGCGGTGCGACAGGGGCGTGTCACGCTCAGCTTCTCGCACACCGCGTCAATCGTCTTCTCGGCCATCTGGCGGAATGTCGTCCACTTGCCGCCGGTAATAGTCAGGAAGCCCTGCACGTTGTCGCGCGTCTCGTGATCGATGAGCGTGTAGGTGCGGGTCACGTCACGGGTATCCGAGCCGGCCGCCGTGTCCTGGTACAGTGGCCGCACCCCGGCCCAGGCGCGCAGGGCGCGGGCCTGCTTGAAGCCCGGCACGAGCTTCTCGCCCTCCTGCAGCATCAAGTCTACTTCCCACGGCTCGATGGCC
>CAZJJF010000184.1:0-7899 GCA_964546245.1 uncultured Anaerolineales bacterium | reverse complement strand
GAGCGGGTCGGGGTTGGCATCGGCGAACGGGACGAGGCTGACCTCCGAGATGCCATTATCGATACCACCGTAGAAGGTACGCAGGTCGAGGGTGGCGAAGGTCGACTCACCGCTGGTAGGGATATTGAAGCGCGGCGTGTTGAAAATGGTGACCCCGTTGCGTGTGCCCACCGAGCGCGTCGCGAACAGGCCTGGGGTGAACCCTGCCAGGAGCTGCTCGCTGCCGTCGGCGCGCTTCTCGTACAGGCGGAACACCGAGATGAAGGTGCAGGTGGGGATGGGGGTGGGGGTTACCGTCGGCGACGGTGTCGGTGTCGGCGTGAGGGTAGCCGTCGGCGTGGGTGTCACTGTAGCGGTGGCCGTCGGCGTGGGGCCAGACCAGATGCCAAATACGCCGCTCTGCCCCCAGGCCGATGGGTTGTAGTCGGGGGCCTGGCCGCGCACGCGGACGCAATAGTTCAGCCCCGTCTGGCTGGGGGTCGTCCAGGCGATGGAGGACGCGCCGGCCGGCGTGACGCCGATGGCGGTCCAGTTGGGGTCAGAGGGTACGCCAATCAGGATGTCGTCCACCCACCAGCCATCGCGGGCCAGGCTGCGGTCGTCGGCCTGCTGGAAGCGAATCTGGACACGCTGCCCGACGAAGTCGGCCAGGTTGGCGCGCGTCTCCACCCAGCCGCCGCTATCGCCGCTGAAGGCGCGGCGGCCGCCGATGGGACTCTCGAAGCTGGCGGACACGGTGGCGTTGTAGCCGTTCAACGTCAGCCGCGTACCCAGGTCTTGCCAGGTCGAGCCATCAGTCGAAATCTCGACGACGCCACCGTCGTAGGCGCTGGTCGAGCCGGACTCGAGATTGTACTTGTGGCGGAAGGAGAGCTGCGACCCGCTGCCCACGGTGATGGGTGGGCTGACCAGGAATTGCTGCGCTACCTCGCTCTGGCTGGTGGAGAACCAGCTGTGGGTGGGACTGAACGCCTCACCCGTCACGATGTGCCAGTCGGCCGGGCCGCTGGCGTGACTCGCCTGCCAGCCACCCGCGCCACTCTCCACCATGTCGAAGAAGTCGCCCTGTGGGCGGCACTGCGCGCTGAACTCGACCGTGTAGGTCGTCTCAGCGGGCGCGCCGTTGGTATTCCAGGTGACGCTGATGGGGGTCGCCGGGGGGATGTATTCGCCGCCAGCAGGATAGGTCACGCCGGGAGTGGGCACGTCAGGTAGTGTGATCAGTCCTCGCTCGGCGGCGCAGCGTGTGATGGTACGCTGATTGGCGCTCGCGAACAGGTTTCGGTCGGCCAGGAGCAGAGCATCGACGGCATCCTCAAAGGCGCTATCGCTCGAGTCGGGCACGATACTGAAATGGCTCTGGAGAACGAGCTTCGTCACGTTGTCGCGAGCGGCCGCGTCGGCCCCCATGCCCTCGTAGACGCATGTCAACGCCGCCGACCAGAAGCGGCCGTCGTCGTGCTCTTCGGTCGGAGCGCCGCTGTAGCGGCCAATGTCCTGACCGCTGCGCTCGTCACGACCATTGGTCCAGCGCAGGCAGCCGCTGCCCGGATTGCCGGAATCGACGGGATTGTAACCCGTTGCGTCCCACTCGCCAATGCAGTACCTGCCCCCGGTGAGGTAGGTAGACGATCCCTTGTTGACGTAATACATAGCGGCGAGGAAGTCGCCGAAGCCCTCGCCCATGGCGCGCTGCTCGGTGTCGCTGCTTGGGCCCCAGTCCGGTACCTGGTTGTCCTGAATGGCGTGGCCGTACTCGTGGATGACGATATCGGCGTCCTCCCCATCGTCAACGCCACCGTCGCCAAAGTGTAGCGCCTGGTCCTCACTCGAGTAGTACGAGTTGTCGGCGGGGATGCAGTGGACGTTGACAGGTACGGGGCGGTTGCTGACATTGTTGAAGCCGAGGGACTGGAACCAGGCCTGAGTGTCGGCGACGGCGGCGTAGGCCACGGTCTCGGCGAAGCGGTCGTCGTCGCGGGTATAGTTGAAGATGCGGTTGGCCTCGCGGGCCTGGCCCGGCTGATACGAGAGGGTGCAGCCGGTAACGCCCGGCGCCGTCAGGTCAACGGCCGGACCGCGCAGCAGGTAGTTGCCGTCGATGGGATCGCGCAGGCCATTGATTGCCAGGGGTACGCGCGCTGCATCCAGGGCGGGGGTCGTCTGGCCGTCGTTGTCGCGCAGGGCGGTATCGCCGCTTTGCTGCACAGGGTTAGGGTCGTAGGTCAGGCTGGAGCCGGCCGGCGTTGGGGTGGGGGTGGTCAGGGGGGCGGTGACGCCCAGTGGGCTGAGACGGCGGTCAGGGGTGGTCGAGGGCGCAGACCCGCTCCGTGCGGCAGGCTTGGGGTCGTCCCAAATCTGGTTCCACTGTGCCATGACCTTGCCCGACTTGGCCGATACCATCGTGTGCAGGTCTTGCGGTGGCTGGTTGGTGTAGTGGATGACGTGCCACGCCAGTTCGGGGGTGATGCCATCGCCGTAGATGACCAGGCTGCTCTTCGTTGGCGCGCGGAGCGAGGCGGCAACCCTGGTGGTGGCGGTGGCGGCCTGCTCAGCGTCGGTCGCACTGATCACGGGTTTGACATCGACGTTGAGCCTGGGCAGCGTGTTGTTGACGATCAGGTCCACATTGCCGCTCTTACTGTACTGGACGAGGGCCTGGCCCAGGAACACGGGTACATTCTGGTACAACTGCTGGAAGCGGACCGTGGTGGCCGCGCTGCTGGGCTGCACAGCAGTCATCGCCAGGGTACTCTGGGCGCTATCCATGCCCATCGCAGAGCGGCGCGCCGGGCCGGCCAGGGCGCTACGGGCGAGGGTCTCCGGGTCGCCCTGGGGGTTGACGACGCCGCAGTCTCTGAGGCGTCGCGCTACCCCTTGCTTCGAGTAGGTCACCTCCTGGCAGCCGGTGACCTGGGCGGTGGAGGCGACCGGCGCGACTCCCTGGGCGTGGGCCGCGTTCACGGCGAACATGAGGAGAACAAGGGGCAGTAGAAAGCGAGCGAGGCGTGGCATGTGGTTGTCTCCATCCGGTCCATAAAAAGGCTAACTGAAACGCGCGTTCATCTTGTGGAGACGTTGAACGGCGGCCTTCCGTCACGCTCCGCCAGGAAAGATTCACAGTTGCTGGGTGCGATGGCGTACCAGCGCCGCCTCGATCGCGCGGCGGTCCTCGGCGTCGAGGTCGGCCACGCGCAACGCGCTCTCCAGGTCAACGATGGCCGCTGCCGCGTCGCCCAGGGCGGCGTGAGCCTCCGCGCGGCCGCGATAGGCGTCTACGGCGCGCGGGTCGAGGGTCAGGGCGTGGTCGTAGTCGGCCAGCGCCTCCTGGGGGCGCATCAACTGAACCAGGGCGTCGCCACGATGGATGTAGGCCTCGCCGTACTCGGGGTCCAGGTCGAGGGCGGTCGTCAGATCAGCCTCGGCGGCATCCGCGTCGTCCGCGGCCAGGTAGGCCAGGCCGCGATTGTTGAACGCCGTGGCAAACTTGGGGTCCAACTCCAGGGCGCGGCTATAGTCGATGATGGCGGCGTAGATGCGCCCCTGGTCGTAGAGAGCGTCGCCCCGGTTGTTGTAGGCGACGGGGTCCTCCGGATCAACCTCGATGGCCTGGGTATAGTCGCGGTCGGCGGCGGCGTGGTCGCCCAGCGCCCAGTGGGCGTCGCCCCGGTTGCGCCACGCCTCGCCCAGGTCGGGGTCCAACTCGATGGCGCGGCTGTAGTCGGCGATGGCGGCGCTGTAGTCGCCGGCGTCGTATAGGGCGTCGCCGCGTTGGTTGTGCATGTCGGCCGTCGGCGCGAGGGCCAGGGCGCGCTCGTAATCAGCAATCGCGCCTGGCAGGTCGCCCAGGTCGGCGCGGCAGGCAGCGCGCGCCGCCAGCAGTTCGGGGTCATCGGGCCGCAGGCTCAACGCCCTCGTGTAGTCGTCGAGCGCGGCCTCATCCTCGTCGAGGGCGTGGCGGACCTCGGCGCGTTCCGCGTAGGCTGCGACGATGGTCGGGTCCAGGGCCAGGGCGCGGTTGTAGTCTTCGAGGGCATCCTCGAAGAGTTCCAGGCGGAGAGAGGCGCGCCCGCGCAGGGCATAGATATCGGCCCGCTCGCCCGCTTCCTCGGCCGTTTCCAGGTGCTCGATGGCCTGGGGGTAGTCCCCAAACTCCAGGCGCGCCCGCGCCAACTTCACCAGCAGCTTTGTCACGTCGGCGTCAACGCTGGATTGGCCGATGGCCTCGTCGTAATCCTGCGCGGCAAGGTCCCACTCTTCGCGGGCCATAAAAGCGTCGCCGCGCGCGGTCAGGGCCTCGACGAGGTCAGGCTCGAGGGCGATGGCTTCGGTGTACTCGTTGATGGCGTTGGCGTGATGGCCGAGAGCCGTGTAGGCTTCGCCCCGCGCGATGTACACTTCCACGTCGTCGGGCGCGCGTTCCAGAGCTTCGGCATAGGCGTCGAGGGCCGCGCGGTGGTCGCCCTGGGTAGCCAGGGTGTAGCCGATGTTGAGGTGGGCGACGACCAGGTCGGGGTCGCGCTCGAGGGCGGCGCGGTAATCGCTGAGCGCGGCGGTCCAGTCCTGGACGCCGAAGTAGGCATCGCCCCGGTCGTTGTAGGCGAGCGCCCAGTCGGGATTGGCCTGGATGACCTCGGTCAGGAGGGTGGTGGCCTGCTCGTCGTGGCCGTGCTCCAGGGCATCGAGGCCACGCTGATAGGCGTCGGCGGCGCGGAGTGGCAGAGGTTCGTCGGACATGGCAGCCTCCAGGCCGGGGAGTCGAACGGGGGGCGCTGGCATTGCGCCCCCCGGGGGAGTGCGGGCGGAGAGACTCGAACTCTCACGTCCGGAGACACAGCATCCTAAGTGCTGCGCGTCTGCCAATTCCGCCACGCCCGCTTGGCTGTAGGATGACGAGCAAGAGTCACCCTTACGGCCTAATCATAGCGAGGCTGGGGCGTTGGGTCAAACGCGGCCTGGCGGAAGGCAGGCCGGGCTGCCCGGCCCCTGCATGATTGGGCTAGAACACTTGTCCAGGTGACGCTTTCGTGCTAGACTTCTCCCACTATCAGCTGTGCCAGCGGGGGACGCATGCGCATCCGTCGAATCGCCGCTAACGACTTCAAGCAGCTCCAAAGCATCGACCTGACTCTGCCGCGTGTCGGCCGCTTCCTGGTCCAGGGTCGCAACGAGGCCGGTAAGTCAACCCTCTTCGAGGCTCTCTATTACGGCCTGTTTGGGAAGGGCCTGGTGGGGCGCGGCGGCGAGGACTACATCGGTTATGGGCGCGAGAAGGCTCGCGTTGAGGTGTGGATCGAGACCAACGATGGCCTCTTCAAGATTGAGCGTACCCTGGTGCGCGGCAAGACCCAGAGCGCGCTGCTCACAATTGAGCAGGCTGGCCGCCCACCTGAGCAGATCAACGGCGCGGCGGCGGTCGCGCGGCGCATCGCAGACGCGCTCAAAATCGATGGCGATGCGCTCCTGAATACCTGCTTTGTGGAGCAGAAGAAGCTGGACAAGCTCGAGGGCGTGGATCGCGCCAAGCGCGAAGAGTCGCTGGCGCGACTCCTGAATATCGACAACCTCAAGACGCTGGCCGATGGCTGCAAGATCAGTGGGGAGGAACGCGAGCGTGTGCGGCGGCTCGAGCAGCGCCGCAACTTAGCTGTGGCGCGCGACGAGTTGCCTGGGGCGGAAAGCCTGCTACGCGATGTGGAGGAGCGGCTGACCCTGGCCCAGGCGCAGGCAGCCCTGGAGCGTACACTGGCGGAGCATCACGCGCGGGACGCGCAGGCGGCGGAGGCGTTGCGCCTGGAAGCGCGACAGGCTGAGCTGGCGGGGCAACTTCGCGAGATCGACCGCATCAAGGCAGCTGGCACGGCCCTGAAGGAATTGCAGAACCACCTGGGCAAGATCGAGGACGCGCGCCAACGCCGACAGGACCAGGAGGCGCGCATCGCGGAACGTCAGGCTCTGGTAGCTGGACTACCGGCCGCGACGGCGCGGGCGGCGCTGCTGCGCCGCCTGGAGCGGCGCCGACAACGGCTGGAGCAGGTGGCACGACGGGCGGAGACACTCCAGGCCCAGGCGGCGCAGCGCGAGCAGCAGGCGGACGCGCTACGGCAGCGGAGCGACGAATTGGCGCGCGAACGTGCTAACCTGACGCGACTCACCAGCGAGGTGGCGGCAGCTGAGCAGGCGCTGAGGCAGGCCGACGAGGCGCAGGCCGCGTGGCGTGAGCACGAGGCGCTGCTGACCTGGCGCGAGGCCTACGACGCCGCTGCGTCCGTTGAGCGGGCCGAGACAGAACTGGACGAGCTGCGTGTTGAGCGGGAGGCCGTCCGCGCTGAGTTCGAGCGATGGCGGGCTGCGCTGCTGGAACGCCCGCCGGACGCTGCGGCTGTCACTCGCCTGGCCGAGGTCTTCGCAGCTATCGAGCGCGTTGCAGAACGCATCGGCTTCCTGGAAGGCTCAGCCGAGACGCGCCGCGAGCAAGCGGTCGTTGACCGCCGACGCCTCGATGCCTCGACGCGACGGCTGGCTGAGGTGACGAGCTTCGCGCCGACCGACGGGAATGAGGCCACGGCGCGCCTGGCCGCCCTGGAAGCGACCATCGCGGGTCGCGACCGCCTGACGCTGCAAAGCGGGGCCAACGTGGCGCGGGACACTCTCGCCGCGGCGCGCGGGCGGCGCGATGATACCGAGCGCAAAGTGGAGGCGGCCCCTGGCGATCTGGCTCAGCAGGCGGAGGCGTCGGCCCAGCAGGCGACCGCCGCCCGCCGCCAGGCGGACAAAGCGGGGGAGCTAGGGCGGCGCTGGCAGCCAGCCGTGATGAGGGCGATGGCGGCGGCCGATGTGGACGCGGCGAGTCTGGGGCCGGCGACCCAAGACGCTGAGGTAACGGCGCGCGATCTCGCCCGCCAGGCCGCGGATTGCGCAGCCTTGACGCGTGAGGCCGCCGCTCTTGAGGCAACCCTCGTGACGCTTGAGTTGCAACTGGCAGAGGTGCGGCGCAACGCCGAAGAGGCTGTGCCCGACCTGCTCACCCTGACGGCCGATGTTCAGGTAGCGAGTCTGGATTCATATCTGGACTCGCTGCGGGTAAGCTGGCAGAGCCTGGACCAGAAGAAAACGCAGGCCGACTACGACGCGACTCTGGCGGCCATCGGACGCGCGCGCGAGGCGCGCGACCAGGCCGAGATGCGCCGCGCCCTTGCCTCTGCCGAGGCGCGCGAGCGCCTGCGTCAGGCGCGGTTGCTGGCTCTCGTCCCCGATGATGCCCTGGCGACGGTGCAGGCTGCGCGAGATCAACTGGGCGCGTATGGGCTGGATGGGCCGCGCCTGGAGGCGGAGCGGGACGCCGCGCGCGACGGGGTGCGCTCGCTGCGCGACCGCCGGAACGCGCTCGAAGAGCAGCTAGGTGTAGGCGACCAGCCGCTCGACCGGACAACCTGCGAGGCGGAGTGGGTCGCCGCCTGCCGCGATATCCTGGTGCGGGAGCGGGCGCGGGAGATTCTTGACACGGCGCGCCGGCGTATCGTCGAGAAGATCATGCCGCATACTATGGACCACATGGCGGCGATTCTGCCCCAGTTGACCAGCGGGCGCTACATGCAGGCCGACCTGACCGACGACTACAAGATCAAGGTATGGGACGAGCGAGCGGGCGATGGCGGCGGCTGGCGGCAGAAGGACATCTTCAGCGGGGGCGCGCGCGACCAGCTGTCGCTGGCGCTGCGGCTGAGCTTCGCCCTGGCGACGCTCCCCGCTGAGCGAGGGGCCGCGCCATCCTTCATCTTCCTGGATGAGCCACTGGGGGCGTTCGACGACGAGCGTTCCGCTGCGCTGCTTCACCTTCTGACAGAAGGCGAGATCAGCAAGGCCGAGGCCAAGCTGGGCAACGCCAGTTTTGTCGAT
>CAZJJF010000183.1:0-7903 GCA_964546245.1 uncultured Anaerolineales bacterium | reverse complement strand
CGTCATTGGCCTCTACCGTCACAGTCATCCGAGTCCTCCTCCTCTCATGTGCCGACCCCGTTGTGGCTCATGGTGATGCCATCTCGACTGGCAAGGCCGCCGGCAGCAGTACCGTAAACTCCGTCCCCGCGCCGGCTTCGCTCACCACCCGAATTTCCCCCCCGTGGGCCTCCACCGCTGCCCTGACCAGGGCCAGACCGAGGCCTGTGCCCTGGATGCCGGACTCGGTTGTGGAAGAGACACGGTAAAACTTCTCGAACAGATGCGGCAAGGCGTTGGCCGGAATGCCAATGCCAGTGTCGCGAACCCGTAGCCGCAGCCAGGTCGCCTCATCCCTGGCGACCGTATCCAGGCTGACCATGACCGCCCCGCCCGGCTCATTGTACTTCACAGCATTCACGACAAGGTTACGAATAATTAACCCTAGCAGCTGGCGGTCGCCCCAGGCCCTGGGGGTTTCGGGGGCGACCTCGACACCCACGTCAATCTGCTGTTCCGCTGCCTGAACCCTGGTCAAGGCGACGGCTTCCTCGATCAGCGCGGGCAGCGCGACCGCCGCCTTCTCCATCTGCGGGCGGCCCGCCTCGAGTCGCGACAGGTCCAGCACATCGTTCACCAGGCCCGTCAGGCGATCCGTCTCCTGGTCGACGATGGACAGGAATTGCAACGGCAGCGTCTCTTGATGGTCGTGGAAATGCAGCAGCAACTCGGTGTACGCCTTGATGGATGTCAGGGGCGCGCGCAGCTCATGCGAGAAGTTCGCCACAATCTCGCTCTTCAGGCGGTCGACCTCCTTGAGGGCCGTGACATCCAGCAGGCTGATCAGGTAGCCAGGCCGTAGCGGCGCCACCCCCATCAGCACGCTGCGCTTCTCTGCCGCGATGTAAACTTCAGCCATCCGTCGCGCCTCGGAATCACCATCGTCTCCGGCCGTGGCCAGTAACTCCGATCCGCGCGGGTCGTCGATCACGTGCAGTACCGACCTGCCGATGGCCTCCGAGGCGCGCGGGCCGAGAATCGCCGCCGCCGCCGGATTTAGGGCCACCACGCGCCAGCCGCTATCCACAACCACCAGGCCCGCCTGCGCCTCGTTCATGATCGTCTCGGCGCGCTGCCGCGCCTCGACCGTCGCCTCATACAGACGTCCGGCGGTCACGGCCGCGGCCAACTGGTCGGCCACGGCCTGTATCACCGCCGCATCGGTCGCCTTGAACGGGCCAGGCGCATCGCGCACGACCAGCAGCGTGCCGAGGGCCTGGTCCCCCTGGCGCAAGGGCGCGGCCATCGCCGACTCCGGTCGGGACTGGTCGAAGAGGCAGCAGGGTTGAGCGCCCGCCGCCCCATTCTCGGACACCACGACCTCGCCGCGCACCAACGCCGCCCGGCACAAGCCCGTGCCCGGTTCCGGGCACATCTGGCACGCCCTACCACTCCCCGCGCGATGGCTAACCGCCTCGACATGTAAGCTATCGGACGACCCATGACGCAGCAGCACCACAGCGCGGGCCAGCCCCAGGTCAGCGGTGAGAGACTGGACAGCGGCTTTCAGCACTGCACTTACATGCAATGACGCCGTTGCCAGGCGCGCGATACGGTTGATCAGACCCAACTGCTGCACCCGCTCGCGCTCCGCTTCGTACAGGTGTGCATTGTTAAGGGCGAGGGCGGCTTGCTGAGTGAACACCCGCATCAGCCGCAGGTCCCGCTGCGAGAAGCTCCCCCCTCCCGGCCCATTCACCACGGTGAGCGCGCCGATGATCTCTCCCTTTATCTGTAACGGAACAATGACCAATCCTGTCACGCCATGCGCCCGACCTCGTGGCCCCAGACGCGAATCAGCCTGCGCATTGTTCACCAAGAGGGCGCGGCCCTCGCTCAGTGCCACCCCCACCAGGCCCGTGTCCGCCGGTTGGCGCAGACCAAGGCGTGATTCGCGATCACTGGCCGAACAGGCGACACATTCACGCTGGCCGCCCGGCATCAGCAGGTTGACTTCGGCCGCCATCGCCCCCGTCAGCTCGCGCGCCTTGTCCACGATAGTTTGGAGCACATCATCCAGACTCAGCTCTACCGAAACCGCCTGCGCCGTCGCATACAGCGCGGACAACTCCTCCGCGCGCCGCGTCGCATCCTGGAAATGCTCGGCGTTCACCAGGGCCACCGCCGTCTGGGATGCAACCGCGCTTAAGCCCAACTCATCCACCGCGTCGAATTCGTTGGGCGTCTGGCTCTGCACGTCGATCACACCAAGCACCTGGCTACCCATGCTGATGGGCACAGCCAGCTGGGCGCGCGAGGTGGGCAACGTGCCTGCCTCGAGGAGAGTGCGCGTCGGCTCCCCATCGGGGACCAGCACCGACTGGCCCATCTGCGCCACCCAACCGATGACCCCTTCGCCCAGGCGAACGGGCGCGCGGTCGATGTCACCCGCGGCCGGCACAGCATAGTCACCCTCGATCAGATACAGGCATACCGTCGGATAGCTCAAATGGCTGCCGACCAGGGCGATTACCCTGCCGAGCAGCGCCCCGCGGTCGAGACTCATAGCCACCTGGCGGTTGATCTGCTGAATCGCCTCCAACTGACGCGCCTTGCGCTGTTCCGCTTCATACAGCCGTGCGGTGTGAATGGCTGATCCCGCCTGGGCTGCGAAGGCGGAGACGATCTGCACGGTCGCCCGGTCGAAGCCACGCCCCCCATCAGGGTGCGCCAGCACGATGGCCCCCATCGCCACATCACCCCAGACGATGGGTACGGCGAGTACCGCCCCCCCGTCGTTCCTGAACGCCTGAGGTAGGCGGCTGTCACCCGCGCCCGAATACCCCACTACCAGCGGCACGCGGGTGCTCACAGCCCGCCCCGCAAGACCCTCACCGGCCGGCAAGCGCAGCTCTCCATCGGCCGGCCAGTGGTAGCTGACGGTCAGCACCAGATCATCGCTCCGCGGGGCCACCAGGAAGATGCCGCCATGCATGGCCGAGCTGACCGCTGCCGCCCGGCGTAAGACAGCCTCCAGCAGGTCCGGCAGCCCCAGCTTCGCGTTCAGGTCGGCCGACATGGCCCACAGTGACTCCAGGCTCGCCAGGCGCTGCTGGCTCTCGCCCATCAGCCGCTGGTTTTCCAGGCTACCATTCATCGCCCCTGCCACCGCTTCCAGCAGCGGCATATCGCGCGGCGTCAAGGGACGCCTGGCATCCCCCTGGACGCTCAAAACCCCCAGCAGCCGCCCTTTGTAGTGGAGCGGAACCGCGATCTCGCCTGCGACGCCTGGCGGGCCGCCCAGAAAATCGGGGTCGGCCGAGACATCAGCCACCCACTGGCTGTGCAGGCTACGCGCGGCGCGCCCCACAATGCCTTGCTGGAGACTCAGGGGGGCGAGGGAGGCAGCCGCGCCAGCCAGGGCGCGGCCGTGATGGACCAGCATGCCGTCCAGGTGGCGATACAATGCCACAGCAGCATACCCGCCCACGTCGCGAATCTCGTTCACCGCCAGGGATAGGGCTTTTTCCAGGTCGGGGGTCGTATTGAGGAGACTGGTAACACGGCGCAGCAGGTCAGCCTCAGTCCGCGCCCAGCGCGCTTCCCCCGCGTGGCGCTGCGCCCGTAAGGCAAGCGTCGTCCAGCGGGCGGCGCGCAGCAATCGACGGCGATCCTGGCTGCTCCACAGCGGCGCATGATCGGGCGCGAGGATAGCCAGCCAGCCTTCGATGGTTGTGGCGTCGGCGAGGGGAATCCAGAGAGCCGGGGGTAGATTGGGGAGAGATGAGGGCGGGCGGCGCGTGGCCCGACGCTGGCGGCGCGCGGGGCCGGCCCACCCTGCCGGCAGGGCCGCGCCCCCATCGAAAGCAGCGATGCGCTGCCAACCCGCCTCGACGCGAGCATAGACGGCGGCGCCAGTAGCGCCGCCGCGTTGGGCTGCCCGCCACACGAGGCTGATGCCAGCGGCAACGTCGCCCACAGATACATCGCCGGTCACGGCCGGCGCTGCTTGTTGAATCGATGCCGCGTGGGCCATCTCAATACCTGGGTTATCGCGTCTCAATCCGGTCGTAATGCTCGCTAGTGAAAGAGATTTTACCCACACCCCCGCCATTGGTCAAACGTCTTGCGCGCTAGTAACCCGCGGCCTATGTCAACCGGACCCGCTCGACCCGCCGCCTGCCGCGCCGCCCCCGCCCCCGCCCGCGCCGCTGCTACTGGCTCCCGCCGAGTGCGAGGCCGACGACATAACCACGATGAACGCCGCCATGTCGTCCCCGCCGCCCTGCCGCGCCGTCAGCGTGTGGAACCAGGTAGGCAGCGGCGTCTGCGTCGCGGCGTATTGCTTGGCCCATTTACTCTCCAGCCCGAAGGCCGCCGCGTAGGCGAGATACGGCTCCAGATACGCTGCCCCCTCCGGCGCGCGACCCTTGGCGATACGCTTCAGGTAGCGGCCAAACGCCTCCCAGGCCGACGCCTCGCGCTGCCCCTCCGGCGTCTGCATCGGCAGGCTGGCCGAGAGAATCAACGCCACAACCCCCAGCAGCGCCAATGCCGCCCCTGCGCCAATGCCCACGCCGCCCAGCAGGACGGCCAACCCCACCAGAGCCGCTATGCCCAGGAACAGCAGCGCCAATCCCACCAACATGAACCGCCCGCGCACCGTCTCGCGCCGGATATCCAGCAGCCCCCGCGCTCGTAGTTCTGTCTTGACGGCCTCCGACACCTGCGACTGGGCCTTCTGCAGGCCCTTGCCCAGTTCATCCGACGTTGCCAGCGCCGGCTGCGCTGCCCGCGAGAAGGCTGCCGTGAGAATGGCCTGCTCGTGGGGCTGCAACGTTGCGCTGGGGTTGCGCAGCGCCAGGTCGAAGTCGTGCCTGGTCCCAAATAGGCCAGGCCGCGCCTGCTCGCGGAACTCCACCACGCCCCGCCGCGCCAGATCGAGCAGCGTTGCCAGGGGCGAACCGCGGCCGACCAGTGCGCCCACCAGACCCGGCGGCAGATCGTCCGGCGGGCCGTTGAGTTCACCGCGCACCAGGGTCACCGGCTCGCCCCGGCTGCGTAGCCAGGCGATGACCAGCGCGGGCAGGCCCAGCAGCACCATGATTCCACCGCCGAGGAAGGAGGCAATCTGGAACGGGCGCGCCCGCGCCGCCCGCGCCGCCGCGGCCGCCTGCCAGTCGGGCGGCACATTGCTGAACGCGCTCAACGGCATCCAGACCCCCACCACCAGTTGACCGCTGCGGGGAATGTCGCTCGCTGCCACAACCACCTGATTCCCCTGCGCCTGCAATACCCCCGCGCCCGCCAACAGGCTGGCGCGGTCGAGACTCACCCCTGGCGGAAGCTGCACCGTCACCAGGCTCGAGCCGATAGCGTAGTCGCGATCGTCAGGCAGCGCGGCCCAGCGCAGCTGCGCCGCCCCGTTATCCTCGCGCACCACGCCATCCACGCGGTAGGTCACCTGGAAGGTGCGCGTCTGGTCGCTGGTCTCCGGGAAGTACCAGGTGATGCGGGCCTCGCCGCCCTTATTATCCAACTCATAGTGACCCGGCTGCCGCCCGCCCGCCACGTAGGCCCGCCCGTCCTCGCTGACCCGTAGCTCGTGGACACCATCGGTGAAACGAGTTGGAATGCCGCGAAAGGCGTAGGTAAAAGGGCCGCCCTCGTAGCGGAAGGTGACGGTCTCCGTCACCAGCGCCGAACCGTCGGCCTGGAGGGCGACGTCTACGTCGAAGCGGTCGGCGCTATAACTCTTGGCGGCCAGAGTGGGGAGGACGAAGGCGAAGACAAGCAACATGGCCGCGATGAGCGCTCGCAGCAGGCGCGACATAACACCTCCTCAAGGCGACACGTAACACACGTTCTACAAAGTATACGTGCCGCCTGGCCCAGGGTCGCAAAAAAACCACGCGGTTGAGACATCTCAACCGCGTGGTGTGTGGGCGACGTAGGACTCGAACCTACGACCTCCTCGGTGTAAGCGAGGCGCTCTAACCAACTGAGCTAGCCGCCCCCAAGAGCTATGGCGTCAAATTAGACGTTCCGCTGCCGCTGGTCTTACCCTGGCGCGCGCATCAACGCCCCACGATGCCTAGCGCCAGCTGGTATATTCCCAGCAGCAGCAACGCCAGCGCGGCGACGCCGTTGAGAGCGTGGGCAATGCGTGGCCCGCCGCGCCGCGCCGTGGCAAAAATGCCGATGATCGCAGTTAGCGCGCCAATCAGCACGCCATAGAAGCCCACCAGGAAGCCGATGCCCCACAGTGGCTGCTCCCCCCAGGCGCGCACCAGCATCGGCCCCGCCGCCACGCTCCAAAACAGCCACGGCCCCGGACTGAGAAAGTTGGTCAGCGTGGCTTTCAGCAGGCTGTCGCGGGTGGAGGGCGCGGAGAGTGGCTCCGGCCCCCTGGGAGCGCGAAAGACCCGCAACGCGCCATAGGCCAGGTAGATGAGGAACACACCCCCCACCACTTGCAGGCCCCGTAGGAACCAGCCGGGCGCCTGGGTAAGGACGAGCAGCACGATGAGGATGATGGGACCGTCGCTTAGCAGCGGAGCAAACGCGCTCAACGCCGTGCGCCGCAGTCCGTGCTGCATCGTGTGCGACAGCAAGTAGGCCTGGAATGGCCCCGGCGTCACCGCCGCCGAGAAGCCCAGCGTCGCCCCCTGGAAGAGATAGGCAAGCACAGGCTACACGTTGGGCTTGAAGCTCAGCAGCCGCAGGCCGTTCAGCACCACCAGGACCGTGCTACCCTCGTGCCCGATCACGCCCAGCGGCAGACCTACGACGCCGAGCAGTGTCGCTACGATCAGGACCGCGATGACGCTCAGGGCGAAGCTCAGATTCTGCTTCACCACCCGCGTCGCCTGTCGCCCCAGGCCGATGGCATACGGAATCTTCATCAGGTCGTCAGCCATCAGCACCACGTCCGCCGTCTCCAATGCCACATCCGAGCCGGCCGCGCCCATAGCGATGCCCACCGACGCAGCGGCCAGGGCGGGCGCGTCGTTCACGCCGTCACCCACCACGGCCACCGAGCCATACTGAGCCTCCAGGTCCTTGACCTTGCGCACCTTGTCGGCCGGCAGCAGGTCGGCGTAGACCTCATCCACGCCCGCCTGGTGGCCGATGGTCTGGGCCGCCCGCTGGTTGTCGCCGGTCAGCATGACCACGCGCTCCACGCCCAGCTTCTTGAGCGCGGCCACGGCGTCCAGCGACGTGGGGCGAATCGTGTCCGCCACGGCAATGATACCCAGCGGGCGGTCCGTCCCCACGACCATCGCCGTCTTGCCCTGGCTCTCCAGCTCGGCTACCTGCGCCAGCACCGCATCGTCCAGCGCGACCCCCTGGCTGGCGGCCAGGCTCGGCTTGCCCACCCACACCGTCTGCCCGTCGAGGATAGCGTGGATGCCCTGGCCGACCGTGGACTGGCCGTCGCGCGCCGTCGCCATGGCCAGGCCGCGCTCCTCGGCCGCCGCCACCACCGCCGTCGCGATGGGATGTTCCGACAGCCTCTCCACCGCCGCCGCCGCCGCCAGCATCTCATCCGCCCTCTCGCCGGCCAGCGACCTCACGTCCGTCACCCGCGGCTTGCCGTGGGTCAGCGTGCCCGTCTTGTCGAAGGCCACCACCTTGACGTGCCCTACATTCTCCAGGTGCGCGCCCCCCTTGAACAGGATGCCCGACCGCGCCCCATTAGCGATGGCCGACAGGACCGACGCCGGTGTCGAGATGACCAGCGCGCACGGCGACGCCACGACCAGCAGCGTCATCGCCCGGTAGAAGCTCGTCGAGAAGTCCTCGCCCAACAGCGTCGGTATGATGATCAGCAGCAGCGTCGTAATCACCACCCCCCAGGCATACTTCTCCTCGAAGGACTCGATGAAACGCTGCGTCGGCGACTTCTCGCTGCGCGCCTCCT
>CAZJJF010000182.1:0-7922 GCA_964546245.1 uncultured Anaerolineales bacterium | reverse complement strand
CCGGCCCCTGGGACACGGCGGCGCCGCTGCGGAAGTATCTGGGCTGGGCGAGCCAGGCGGGCATCGATCGAACAGCGCTGTTCGCGGCGTTCCATTCCGACTACCGCGCCGCTAATCGCGCCGTCGCCCGCATCGTCGCCACCCAGCCGGAGCGGTTCTGGGGTTTCGCCTTCATCCATGCCGTGAATGACCGGGGTCGGGTGGCCGCGCTGGTGCGCGAGGCGGTGGAGGGCTTTGGCTTCGTCGGCCTCAAGGTCCACCGCCGCGACGCCCGCATCAGCCGCGAGATCTGCGCCGCTGCCCGCGCTTATGGACTCCCCGTGCTGTACGATGTGATGGGCGAGGTGTCCACAGTCGAGTTGCTGGCGACCGAGTATCCCGATGTCAACTTTATCATCCCGCACCTGGGCAGCTTCGCCGACGACTGGGCAGCCCAACTGGCTTTCCTCGACCCGCTGACGCGCCACCCCAACGTCTACACCGACACGTCGGGCGTGCGACGCTTCGAGTTGCTGGAAGAGGCAGTGCGACGCGCCGGGCCGCGTAAGGTATTGTTTGGCTCTGACGGCCCGTGGCTGCACCCCGGCGTAGAACTGGCGAAGGTGGCGGCTCTAGGCCTGTCGCCCGCCGACGAAGCACAGATTCTGGGCGGCAACTTCCTGCGCCTCATCCAGTCAGTGCGTGGCTCGCCGCGCTATCCGCCGCGCTCGATGACTGGTCCTTCGTCATTGGTCCTCGCCCAGGGCTAGACGGCTTCCTCATCGGCTGACTTCTGACGCTGCTCGGCGCGCCGCAACTGAAGGGCGCGGTCGGACAGCCCCAGGCGCCTGGCGGCGCGTTGCAGGTTGCCGTCCTCCTCGCCCATCGCGATGTGGATAGCCGTGTCCTCGGCGGCATGGCGAATCTCGCGCAGACCCGCTCCCGACAATAGGGCGCGCCGAATCGACTGTTCAAAGGTTATGTCACGCCAGTAGTCGCGGCCCGGCGCCAGGGCCGGTCGCTCGTCAGCGGGGATGTCACCAATGGTGATAGGGCCGCGCCCCACGTGGCGATGGGCCATACGCAGCGTCAGATTCCGCAGGTCGCGGATATTGCCGGGATAGTCGCGGCTGAGCAGGTATTCCTGGACCGGCTCATCCAGTTCGGGCGGCTCGTCGAGGCGCTGAAACTGGCGCAGGAAGTGGCGCGCCAGGGGCAGAATATCCTCAGTCCGCTCGCGAAGCGGTGGCAGGCGGAAAGTCCACGTCGCAACGCGGTAATATAGGTCGCGGCGAAAACGACCTTGCGCCTCCTCGGCCAGCAGATCGCGGTTCGTTGCGCACACCAGGCGAAAGTCGGTCGTGTGCCAGGTGTTACTGCCGACCCGCTTGTAGGTACGTTCCTGCGCCACGCGCAGCAATTGCGCCTGCAACGCCAGGGGCAGCTCCCCCACCTCGTCCAGGAAAAGAGTGCTGCCCGCCGCCAGGGCAAAGGCGCCGTCGCGCGCCGTCACCGCCCCTGTGAATGCTCCCCGTTCGTGGCCGAACAGTTCGCTGCCCGCCAGGTCAGGGACAATGGTCGTGCAGTCCAGGACGATCAGGTCGTGACTGTTGCGCTGTGGCGACAGGGCATGAATCAGCCGCGCCACCAACTCCTTGCCGGTTCCCGTCTCGCCTGTCAAGAGGATGGGCGCATCGGTGAAGCGCGCCGCCTCAACAAGTTGCCGTAGCGTCGACAGCCAGGCGACGCCGCGCCCCACCAGATTGTTACGGACCAGCGGCGTATGGAGAATGTCGTCGACCACCTGCCAACGCTGCAACCGCGCGGCCACGACGGCCGCAGCATCGCTCAGGCGATCCCAGGCCAGGACATCGAACGCGCCGGCCTGGAGCACCGGCCAGGCCGCACCGCGGGCCATCTCGTCGCCCGTCGTGACGGCAAGCAGCATCTCTTGACCGTTGTGGCTGAGACGTTGGATGAACTCTGCCACGCTCGGCGTCGCCTTGTCGAAGGCGACAATGCCCAGGCGCGGCAAGGCGGCCGTATCCAGCCGGTGGGTCACAACGCCTGCCCGTCGCAAGGTAGGCGCAAGCTCTTTCTCGGCCAGATGACCTTCACTGTTGAAGCAATGCAGCCAGGCGGTCACACGCGGGGCATCCGGCATGTTCACCTCCCCATGCTGATGCATTCACCGCGGCGGATCGGGCATTATGGGCGGCGATGGCTAGGCAGATGTTCCCGGCTCCGCAGCCCCATACGAGGTATACCCAGTTCTTCCCGATATTGGGTGACGGTGCGGCGCGACAGGTCAAAGGATTGCTGGCGCAACCGATCGGCGATCTCGCGGTCGCTCAGGCTGCCGGCATCGGCGGCAAGCATTTCGGAGATGGCCGCCTTGGCTGCAAGGGAGCCGTCAAAGAGATCCCGGAGCGCCATGAGACGCCCGCTCGGCAGTTGCACAATCTTGTCGCCCACTGCGCGGCTGATCGTAGACTCATGTACCCCAAGCTCGCGCGCCACCTCCCGGCGCGTAAGCGGCTTGAGAAAGCGCGGGCCACGGGCGAAGAAGTCCGGCTGGTGGCTCACCAGAAACTCGCCCAGCCGTTGGAGGATCGCCTGCCGACGCTCCAGGGCGTCGATGAACAGGTGTGCGCGCTCTACAGCCTGGTGGAGCCACTGCCACGCGGCGGGATCCGTCGCCCCCCCCGTCGGGGCAGCGGCGCGGATGGCGCGCTGATAGGCAGCGCGGATGCGCAACTCGGCCAGATAGGCGGCCGGAACCTCGACGGTCAGTCCTGATTTTCCGGCGTCGAACGCCTGGCGAAGGATCAGGTCCGGCTCAGAGAGGAAGCCCGCATTGTCGGGGCCGTCGGCGGCCAGCGCCAACGGGTACGGATACAGCCTGTCGCGCATAAGTTCGACGGCCGCGTCAACCTCCGCCACCCGCAAGCCGGTTTGGCGCGCCACCAGACGCCAGCGCTGCTGAACGAGCGCATCCCAGGCCTCGTCGATGATGCGTCGCAGCGCGCCACACTCCACCCCGCGCGCCGCCAGATCGAGGCATTGCAAACGGCAGCATTCCTGTAAGCCGCGCGCGCCGATGCCCGCTGGCTCCAGTTGGTGCAGCCAGGCGATGGCCTCTTCGATACGTTCGCGGCTCACGCCCAGGTCCTGGGCCAGCGCCTCACCGGGGGTTCGGAGGAAGCCGTGCTCATCCAGGCAGTGCAGCAGGTAGTCGACAAGCTCTAGCTCGCTCGTCGGGATGAGGAGTCTCGCCTGGCTGAGCAGTTGGTCAATGACCGTCTCTGTTGCAGGGATAGACTCGAACGGGTCGGCGGCGGCCGCCGACCCTCCATCCTGGCGGCGGCGGCGGCGCGACCGGGCACGCTGGAGCGCGGGGTTGTCGGCCAGTTCGCGGGCCACTGCCTCCTCGACGGCGGCGTTTGATAGGCCTAGCAGGTGACTGACCAGCACCGTCTGCGTTGTGACCCGCAAATGCGGCGCTAGTCTTGTCGTCATCGGCATCATGCCCTCCCTGCGGCCGGGCGCGCCCCCCGACTTGCCAGCCCGCAACAACGAGACAATATCCTAATGTGACGCATGGCCGTCGAGTCCGGATGTCTCGGCCGACCTGGAATATCACCCCATTAGTGTAACACGTGGGCGGGGCCAGGGCTGTGAAATACTGCATAGTCCCGCTGTGAGTCTGCTCACTTGAAGTGCGCAGCGGGGGCGGCCCATGAGCCGCCCCCGCTGGTAGGTGTCGCATGTCGCTAGCCAATGACCTCTGGCTCGTCGGCGGCCTCGCCTTCGTCCAACCAGGCTGGCCGTTCGTCGCTCTTCCACAGCTTTGTGCGGTCGGTGATGTGATCGGTGAACAGAACCCCGTTCAGATGGTCAATCTCGTGCTGAAAGATACGCGCAACGTAGTCGCGGGCGCGGATGCGAAACTCGCGGCCCTCGCGGTCAAAGCCTTTGACGACCACCCACACGTGGCGGTTAACCAGCCCATTCCAGCCGGGGATGGACAGGCAACCTTCCTCGCCCTCTTCCATCTCTGGCGAGGCCTTGACGATCTCTGGATTAATAATCGCGTACAGCTTGCCACTCTGGGGGTCGTCCTCGTCCCTGGGCGCTTCGGCCACGATCACGCGCAAGCCCACGTCCACCTGGGGCGCGGCCAGGCCGACGCCGGGCGCCTCGCGCATGGTCAGCGCCATGTCGTCAATCAGTTTATGCAACGAGGGGTCAATCTTTTGGACTTTCTTCGCCTTCTCGCGCAGTATCGGGTTCCCCTGACCGACGAGAACGATGTCGCGCCGCGACGCCATGTGCGCCCCCTTCCCGTAAACCAAACTAAGCTGAAATTATAGCCGGGCTGGCGCAGCCCGCCAAAGCCTCGTCACTCATCCCCGGCCCCCGTCAGGCCAAGCCATTTATTGCGATTCCACGCCGCCGCGAGTAGTATTGCTGCGCGTGGCGCATTTCATCACCCGATGGAGCAAGCCCCACGCCGTCAGCCTGTCTATGAAATACCTGCCCCACATCAGCAGCGGTGAGATTCGCACCGCCGCCTACATCGAAAAGGCTCACCGCTTGCTGCAACGCCGTTTTCCCCGCGCCTTGTGGATCGGCTCACCGGGCGACCCTCGCGTCGCCTTGAGCTTCGACGATGGGCCTGCTCCGCGCGACACGGACGCCTTGCTAACGGTATTGGCGCGGCACGGCGTGCCAGCCACCTTCTTCAACGTGGGCGAGCGTGTCGCGAGCCACCCCGCGTTAACCCGCACCGTCGCGGAAGCCGGGCATCAGCTCGGTATCCACGGCTATCGTCACCGCGCATTCCCCCTGGTCGCTACGCCCACCCTCCATGATGAGCTGCGACATACCCAGGACGTCCTGGCCGACGCCACGGGCCGGAACCCGGCCGACTTCCGCTACGTGCGCCCCCCCTTCGGCTGGTTCACACCCGCCACGCTGCGCCGCCTGGAGGCCTGGCGGTTCCGACCTGTGATGTGGACCGTGGTCCCGCCCCACTGGCTACAGAACCAGCAACGCACTTACAGCGACATCACCCGCGAGATGTGCGACAGCGCCATCCTCGTCCTCCACGAAAGTCTACCCGGCCCGCCAGTCGCCCGGCTCACCGACGAGATTCTCTCTCGGCTGGAGGATCGCGGCTTCACCTTTACCAGCATCGATTGCATGTGGCAAACAGTATTCCATACTTCGCCAGCGGTCTCGACGTCTTCACCACAGGAATGAGCACATGGCGCGGATTCTGATTCTGCACGCCACCCTCGGCTCCGGCCACGTGACCGCCGCGAACGCCCTGCGCGATGCTTTCGCCCTGCGCAGCGTCACCGAGGTGACGGTCGCCGATGTCTTTGATTACGGCAACGCGCTCTATCGCGAGGCCGTCACCAAGACCTACGGCCAGTTGAGTGAGAAGGCCCCCCTGCTCTGGAAGCGGGTCTACGAAAGCTCCGACCAGAGCAGCGTGCAGGAGGCCATGTCTGCCAATCGATTGCGCGTGACCTTCCAACGCCCCTTTGTCCGCTCTCTGGTGAAGCTCGTCAAGGAGATGCAGCCCGACGTCATCATCGGCACACACTTCATCCCGGTCGAGATTCTGGCCGCCGCGCGCGACGCGGGCGCGTTCACGTGTCCCATCTACTGCGTCATAACCGATTTTATGTCTCATAGCAACTGGGTTGCGCCAGGCGTTGACGGCTACTTTGTCGCTGCCGACATCACTCGCGATGCCCTGTTCCTCTTCGGCCTGGACCCCCACATCATCCACGTCACGGGCATCCCCATTGACCCAACCATCGGTCTACCCAAGTCCAAGGTCGAGATGCGGGTCAAGTATGACCTGCCAACCGAGCGCCCTGTGACGGTGTTGCTAGGCGGCGCCCTCAACCCTGAGCAGGTTCGCCACAACGTCGAGCGCATCCTGAGCGGCACGAGCGACGGCGCGCTGGTCGTTGTCGCGGGCCGCAGCGAGGCCCTCGGGCCAGCGCTGGCGGGCCTGTCGAGTGGGCCGCATATCAGTCTGCACACCTACGGCATGGTCCCGTCCCTGGACGATCTCATCGCGGCCAGCGATCTAGTCATCACCAAGGCGGGCGGCCTGGTAGTCAGCGAGGTGCTGGCGCGGGGCCGGCCCATGATCATCGTCGAGCCTATTCCCGGCCAGGAAGAGTGGAATGCCGACTACGTATCGCTCGTCGGCGCGGCGGTCCAGCTACGTATCTCGGCCATGCTCCCGCCAACGGTCGCCGCCCTGCTCAGCGACTCGGCCCGGCTCGCCTGGATGCAGCAGGCCGCCGCCGCGGCCGGGCGACCCAGCGCCGCGCTCGATATCGTGGACATCGTCCTGGCCGCCCTCCGTCGCCCAAGCTAGCCGCCCAGGGCAAGCCAAAGGGCGGGCGAGGTGTTCCAACGCCTCGCCCGCCGTTTATTTCCTCTCCAGATTGCGGTCTAGCGCGCCGTTGAGCCGCGCGCCGCCGCCTTCGGCATGTCCCCGGTCCGGTACCAGGGTGTGCCCAAGAGGGGCAGCAGCCAGCGGTCCAGACCAACCCACCCGGCGTTCCGCCAGGCCAGAATGAGGAAGATCGACAGGAGGAACAAGAAGCCGTTGGTGCTGGCCGAGCCGGCCATGATGAAGTTCCAGTTCATGAACGCGCCGAAGAAGGCTGCGATCCCCACCAGCGCGCCGAGGACCAGGGCAATGCCAATGAACACCTCACCATAGGCGATCAGCTTGGCAAACCAGGTGTACCAGCCGTTGTCGAGCATGAATTGGATAAACGAGCGATACCAATCGAAGGAGATAGGCGGCTTACCTGTCTCCGGGACCTTGACCGCGGCCTCCCAGAAGCCCTTGAGCGCCACCCCGCCATTCATCCAGGCCGGGCTTTGGATCTTACCTAGCCCTGACTGGAGCCACTGCCAGCCCACGAACACGCGCACCACCAACCAGACCCAGGGCATGATCCGGGTGCTGGCAAAGAGGTAGCGCGAGATGGGCGGTTCCGGGATGATGACTTCGCCTCTCTCATTGACTACTGATCGAGAGCTCATACTCCCTCCTGAGGAGTCGTGCTACGAGAGACCCGCCTTATCGCGGGCCGAACACAATATTGCCATTATACATCAAGGCGCAGCCCTGGCAAGCAAAGTAGGTGAAGGTCCGACCACGCAGCGTGGGCCTTCGCTTCCGATCCCATGAGTATCGTGCCTGCGAGAATCCGTGGCCCCCTTCCCTGTGACGGAAAGGGGGCCACGCCCAACGACTTACTTGTAGAGCGGCGCGACACCTCAGGCGGGCTGCGTCTCGGCCGGTGGCAGGCCCTCACCTTCCGTGGCGCGCAGGACAATCTCACCGTCCTCGGCGTCCACGACAATCGTCGAGCCAGGTTGGAACTGCCCGCTCAGCATACCCTCCGACAGCCGGTCCTCAATGAGGTTCTGGATGGCGCGGCGTAGCGGCCGCGCGCCAAACTCCGGCTGGTAGCCTTCGCGGGCGATGACTTCCTTGGCCGCGTTCGTCACTTCCAGGGACATGCCCTGATCCTGCACGCGAGGGACGAGACGCTTCAACTGGATGCTGATGATCTGATTGAGCTGCTCGCGGGTCAGCGACTTAAAGACGATGATCTTGTCGACGCGGTTGAGGAACTCGGGGCGGAAGACCCGCTTGAGGCTCTCCATCACCCGGTCACGCATCTTGTCGTACTCAGCCGACGTCTGCTCTTCGTCTTTCCCCTTACTAAAGCCGACGGCCATCGCCTTGTTGAGGGCCTCGACACCCACGTTGGAGGTCATGATGATAATCGTGTTGCGAAAATCGACCTTGCGCCCCTTAGCATCCGACAACTGCCCGTCCTCCATGATCTGGAGGAGCATGTTGAACGCGTCGGGGTGGGCCTTCTCGATCT
>CAZJJF010000181.1:0-7955 GCA_964546245.1 uncultured Anaerolineales bacterium | reverse complement strand
CAAGCTCGGCCAGCCGCGCCTCAAGCCACCCTTCCCGGCCGCCGTCGGCCTGTATGGCAAGCCCACCATCATCAACAACGTCGAGACCCTCGCCAACGTCCAGCCCATCATCGCCAACGGCGCGCAGTGGTATCGTCAATGGGGGACCGAGCGAAGCCCCGGCATCAAAATCTTCTGCTTGAGCGGCAACATCAAGCGGCCCGGTAACTACGAACTGCCCCTGGCGACCACCTTCCGCGAGCTGATCGAAGTGCATGGCGGCGGCACGCTGGATGGCACGCCCATCAAGGCCATCCTCCCCGCCGGCGCGTCCGCCCCCATGATGGCCGCCACCGACCAGGTGCTGGATACGCCGATGGACTACGAATCGGTGCCGCTCGTCGGCTCCCAGCTCGGCTCAGCGTCGGTGATCATCCTGGGCCAGAACGACAGTGTGCCCCTGGCGGCGGCCAAGATGGTGCGCTTCTTCAGGCACGAATCGTGCGGCAAATGCACGCCGTGCCGCGAAGGCACCTACTGGGCGCAAAAGGTACTAGACCGCATCGTGGCCGGGCAAGGCACGCCCGAAGATGTGACGCTGGTCGAGAGCATCGCCAACCAGATGGTAGGCCGGTGCTTCTGCCCCCTGGGCGAGTTCTCCACCAGCCCCATGCTCTTCACCATCCAGCACTTCCGCGATGAGTTCCTGGCCGAAACCGCCAACACCCGCCCCCGCCGCGCCTGGCGCGAGGTGGTCCCGCTGCGTGTAGAACCTACCCTCGCTACCAAGTAGCGATAGGGGTGTCCAGGACCGTGTTAGCTTATTGGTGGCGGGGCGTGGAGAAGACCGAGCATTAACTCGGCGCGAGAAGGACTTCCATGGCTAAGCCTAATCTAGTGAATGTAACGATTGACGGTCACAAGCTGACCGTGCCGGCCGGCACCCTCGTCGTCGAGGCCGCCAAGCTCATCGGCAACGACATCCCCGTCTTCTGCTACCATCCCAAGCTCGACCCCGTCGGCATGTGCCGCATGTGCCTGGTCGAGATCGGCACGCCGAGGATGGACCCCGCCACCCGCCAACCCATGCTGGACGAGAACGGCGCGCCGGTCATCGCCATGATGCCCAAGCCCCAGACTGCGTGCACCCAGCCCGTCAGCGAAGGCATGGTCGTCAAGACCACCACTGACGCCGTCGCCGATGCCCGCAAGTCCATCCTCGAGTTCCTGCTCACCAGCCACCCCCTCGACTGTCCCATCTGCGACAAGGGCGGCGAATGCCCCTTGCAGGAATTGACCATCGCCTACGGCCCCGGCGTCTCGCGCATGACCTTCAATTCTAAGTTCCACCTGGCGAAGGCCGTCCCGTTGGGCGACCTGATCATCCTCGACCGCGAGCGTTGCATCCAGTGCGCCCGCTGCATCCGCTTCCAGGACGAAATCGCCGACGACCACGTACTAGAGTTCAAGCATCGCGGCCGGGGCATGGAAATCGTCACCATGTCCGACCCGCCCTTCGACTCCCAATGGTCCGGCAACACCACCGACATCTGCCCCGTCGGCGCCCTTACCAGCCGCGACTTCCGCTTCAAGGGCCGCCCCTGGGAATTGGACAACACCGCCAGCCTCTGTACCCTATGCTCCGTCGGCTGTAACACGACCCTCGCCGTGCGCTATGACGACATCAAGCGCGTCATGCCCCGCGAGAATGAGAGCGTCAATGAGATCTGGCTGTGCGACAAGGGCCGCTTCGGCCACAAGTATGCCAATGCCCTGGACCGCCTGACCCAGCCGCTAGTCCGGCGCGGCGGCCAGTTGCAGCCCACCACCTGGGACGACGCTCTCACCTACGCCGCCGAGCGGCTCAATACGGTGAAATCGACCCACGGCCCCAACTCCATTGGCGGCCTGGCCGGTGACCGCGCCTCCAACGAGGACCTGTACCTGTTCCAGAAGCTCATGCGCGGTGTCGTGGGAACCAACAACGTCGATCACGCCACCCGCGCCGAGTTTCCGGCCAATGTCGCCGACCTGGTCGCCCAGGTAGGCGTCGGCCGTGGCAGCAATCTGCAATCCCTGGGCAAAGGCAGCGCCATCCTGGTCATTGGTGGCGACCCCGACCAGGAGCAGCCCGTCACCTGGCTACGCATCAAGCAGGCCGCCGACAAGCGCGGCGCATCCCTCATCGTCGCCAACCCGCGCCCCACCAAGCTCGATCGCTACACCCGCCAGAGCCTGCGCTATCGCTATGGGACGGCCGACCACATCGCCCTGGGGCTACTGGCCGCCCTATGGGAGCTGGTTGAAGAAGGCACGGACCTGGCCGTAGACAAGGACGCCCTGGGCGAACTGAAGCGCGCGGCCAACGGCTACTCCGTCGCCCGCGCCGCGGAGCTGACCGGCGTCGCCACCGACGCCCTACGCGCCGCCGCCCAGGCCTTCGCCCAGGCCGCCGACGCCGTGATCTACTTCGGCGCGGACCTCAACGCCGCTGGCGCGCAAGCCCTCGCCAACCTGTTGATTGCCACCCACCACGTGGGCCGCCCTGACAACGGGCTGGTCCCCCTCTATCGCCACAATAACAGCCAGGGCGCGCAGGACATGGGCGTGCGCCCTGACCGGCTGCCGGGCTACCACGCCCTCGGTGAGGGCGCGATTCTCGGCGCCACCTGGGGCGCTGCCCTCTCCGACGCCGCCGGTATGGCCGCCGCCCACATGCTGACGCCGGGCGCGCTGCGGGCCATGCTTCTCATGGCCGCTGACCCCGTGGGCGACGACCCCAGCGCCCGCTACGCCATCCAGGGGCTGGACTTCCTGATCGTCCAGGAATTGTTCATGACACCGACCGCCGAGCTGGCCGATGTGGTGCTACCCGCTACCAGTTGGGCCGAACGCGACGGGACTTTCACCGCCACCGACCGCCGTATCCAGTCCTTCAGCCCCGCCATCCGCCGCCTGGGGCAGGCCCGCCCCGACTGGGAAATCCTGTCCGAGCTGGCCCAGCGGTTGCGCGCCCACGAAGACGTTGCCGAGACGGCCCACCTCCAACCATCGGCCACCCGCGATTGGACCTACGTCTCAGTAGACCAGATCATGGCCGAGATCGCCGCGCTCGTGCCCCAGTATGTGGACATGCGCACGACCCGGCCGCTCATCCCCAGCCAGCGTGGCCGCCTGCCCTTCGAGGACATGGTGAAGGATGGCACTGCCTTTGAGTTCTCGGCCGCCGAGGATGACCAGTGGCCCATCGCAGCCGAGGCGGGCGACCTGTCGCCGATGGAGTGGCTGGCGGCCGATACAGACCCGCCGACCGCACAGCCCGGCGAATTGCTTCTCGTGCCCCTACGGCAGCTGTTCGACCAGGGCACGCTCATCAGCAAAGCCGATATTCTGCGGCGGCGGCTGCCTGGCCCCCACGTCGTGATGCACCCCGCCGACGCGGCCGCCCTGGCGGTGAGCGACAACGATCGGGTGACGATAACGACGGAGCACGCCTCAGCCGAAATCGACGTCCGCGTCAGCGATGCCGCGCCCGAAGGTGTACTGCTCATTGCCGAGAACATGGGCGTAGCGGTGCGCGGCGTACTGCTCGACTCCGCCAACCGCCCGGCCGCCGTGACCGTCACGCCTGTCCGCGAGATGGTGGTGGGAGACTGACGTGAGACGCGAACCGGGGGCTACAGCCAACGTCCTCATGTTTCACGTCCCACGCTTCACTCGTCACGCCTGACACTTCGCGATCGGAGACACGTATGAGGTGGGACCTGCTGACCGAGTGGATCATCAAAGCCGTGATCATCCTGATCCTGCTGCTGACCGGCTTCGCCTACCAGACGTGGCTGGAGCGCAAGGTCGTGTCCAAGATGCAGTACCGCATCGGACCCAACCGCGCCGGCCCCCTGGGCCTGCTGCTGCCGCTGGCCGATGGCATCAAGCTCATCTTCAAAGAGGAACTGGTGCCCGCCATGGCCGACAAGGTGGTCTTCATCGCCGCGCCCGTCGTGTCGATGATCGTGGCCCTGCTGGTCTTCGCCGTCATCCCCATCGGCCCCGCCATCATGTTCGGCAGCCGGGTCATCACTCTGCAACTGGCCGACATCAACGTGGGCCTCATGTACGTGCTGGCCGTGTCGTCCCTGGGCATCTACGGCATCGTGCTTGGCGGCTGGGCGTCCAACAATAAGTACGCCTTGCTGGGCGGCCTGCGCTCGTCGGCGCAACTGATCTCCTATGAATTGGTGCTGGGCCTGTCCCTGATGGGGTCGGTCATGCTGACCGGCACCCTGAGTCTCAACCAGATTGTGAACGCCCAGGCCTCCGACTTCTGGAACTGGCTGGTCTTCCTCCAACCCCTCGGCTTCCTGCTCTACGCCGTCGCCGCCATCGCTGAGGTCAACCGCGCCCCCTTCGATCTGCCCGAGGCCGAGCAGGAACTGACGGCCGGCTACCACACCGAGTACAGCGGCATGAAGTTCGCCCTGTTCTTCATGGCCGAGTACATCAACATGATCAACGTCAGCGCCATCGCCGTGACCATGTTCCTCGGCGGCTGGCGGCCCCCCTTCGGCTTCATCCCTGAGTGGACAGGCCCCATCTGGTTCTTCATCAAGGTACTGCTGTTCATCCTCTTCTTCATCTGGCTGCGCGCCACGCTACCGCGCCTGCGCTACGATCAGTTAATGAACTTTGGCTGGAAGACCCTGCTACCCCTCGCCATCGCCAATGTTGTCGTAACCGCCATTGCTATGGCGCTGCGGCCCTCCCTGGGCGCGAATACCTGGCTCACCGTCGCCCTCGGCTCCATCATCCTGATCATCGCCGCCCTGCTGTTCTACCGCAGCTGGTCGGCGGCCTCGATGCGCCGCCGCGCCGCGCGCCAGCCCGGCTAGAGCGCGCCTACCGTTGCCGCTTCTCTGCCGTAGGGCCGAAGCGCCCTGGACGATAACCATGAGGTGTCTATGTTGGCAGTGATAGAGTTTGTCAAAGGCCTGGGGGTGACACTGCGGGCGGCCTTCAAGCCCAACGTGACCGTCCAGTATCCCGAAGAGCGGCGGCCCGTAGCGCGGCGCTTTCGCGGCCGGCACGAGTTGCGCCGCTACGATAACGGCCTGGAACGCTGCATCGGCTGCGCCCTATGCGCGGCGGCGTGCCCCTCTGACGCCATCCTCGTCATCGCCGGCGAGAACACCGACGAGGAACGCTATTCACCCGGCGAGCGCTACGCTGCCGTCTACGAAATCAACATGATTCGCTGCATCTTCTGCGGCTATTGCGAAGAGGCCTGCCCCACCAACGCCATCGTGCTGGGACCGGCCTTCGAGATCTCGGCCTTCACCCGCGACGCCATGATTTACACCAAGGCGAACCTGCTGGTTCCCCCGCCGCCGCAGACACCGGGCACGCCGCAGCAGACGCCGGAGGGGGAGTACAACCGCTCCATCATCCCCGGCACGCTCACCAGCGAACCCCGCACCGGCATCGACATGGCGCCCGGCAAGATCGAGGCGGAGCGCCGCAAGAAGCTGTCCCAGTAATTCTGCTCTTCAGGAGCGCGACATGTCCGTCTTACTCTTCGCCATCCTGGCCGTGCTGGCCCTCATCACCGCCGCGCTGATGATCACCGCGCGCCATCTCGTGCACGGCGTCTTGATGATGGTGGCAAACTTCGCCGTCATCGCCGTCATGTACATCACCCTCAACGCGCCCTTCGTCGCTGTTGTCCAGGTGGCCGTCTACGCCGGCGCGATCATGGTGCTCTTCCTCTTCATCGTCATGCTCATCGGCGAGCAGCAACTTTCCTTCGACGAGCATCTCGGCGGGCAGCGCCTCTATGCGGCCGTCCTGGGTTTGCTGCTGGCGGGCATCCTGCTCATCACCCTCGCCTCGGCGGCGCCCTTCACCGGCCAGAGCCAGTTGACGGAAGAGGTTATCGGCCGCCAGAACGTGCAACTCGTCGGCGCACAGCTCTACACCGAGTATCTGCTACCCTTCGAGGCGGCGTCGGTCCTGCTGCTCATCGCCATGATTGGCGCGGTCGTCCTGGCAAAGCGCCGCCTGCTGTAGACACGACCCAGCCGCCGCCCATCCGTTTTCTGTCTCATGGAGCCGCTCATGCCTGTCCCGGTTCAATACTACGCCATCCTGAGCGCCCTATTGTTTAGCATGGGAGTAGTCGGCGTCCTCATTCGCCGCAACATCATCATCGTCTTCATGTCCATTGAGTTGATGCTCAACGCAGCCAACTTACTGTTCGTCGCCTTCGCTCGCTACCAGAATGTGGTCGACGGCCAGGTCTTCGTCTTCTTCGTCATGACAGTCGCCGCCGCCGAAGTCGCCATTGGCCTGGCCCTGGTCATGACCCTGTTCCGCAGCCGTCAAACCACCGACGTCGACGACCTCAGCACCCTCAAGGGTTAGGCCTATGTTTAACTTACTCATCCCCCTCATCATCTTGCTACCGCTGATCGGCGTCGTCGTCAACGGCGTGTTGGGGTATCGCATCGGCCGCCGGGGCGTTGCCGTCATTGGTTGGGGCGTCGTCGGCCTGTCGTTCCTCCTGTCCATCGTGGCCGTCTGGCAACTCAACGCCCTCCACCCAGAGGAACGGCGGGTGGTGGTGGCGCTGTGGGAGTGGGTTAGCGCGGGCAGCTTCCGCATCCCCATCGACTTCTACCTCGACCCCCTGTCGGCGCTGATGATTCTCATCGTCACCGGCGTCGGCTTCCTCATCCACGTCTATTCCGCCGGCTACATGGCCGACGACCGCAGCTACGCCCGCTTCTTTACCTACCTCAACCTGTTCGTCTTCTCCATGCTCCTCCTGGTTCTCAGCGCGAACTTCCTGCTCCTGTACGCCGGTTGGGAACTGGTGGGCGCGTGCTCCTACCTGCTCATCGGCTTCTGGTTCAGCCAGACCGCCAACGCCGACGCTGGACGCAAGGCCTTCATCGTCAACCGCATCGGCGACTTCGGCTTCGCCCTGGGCATCATGCTCATCTTCGTCACCTTCGGCAGCCTCGGCTACCTGGACGTCTTCGCCCGCGCGCCAAGCCTGCTGCCGGCCGGCGGCGTAGTCGTCACCGTCATGACGCTGCTCCTGTTCGTCGGCGCCGTCGGCAAGTCGGCGCAGATTCCCCTCTACGTCTGGCTCCCTGACGCCATGGCCGGCCCAACCCCCGTCTCAGCCCTCATCCATGCCGCCACGATGGTCACGGCGGGCGTCTACATGATCGCCCGCACCCACGTCCTGTACGACCTTGCCCCGACCACCCAGGCCATCGTCGCCACCATCGGCGCGGCGACCGCCCTCCTGGCCGCCTTCATCGCCCTGACCCAGGTGGACATCAAGCGCGTCCTGGCCTACTCCACCGTCAGCCAACTGGGCTACATGGTGCTGGGTGTGGGCGCTGGCGCCTACACGGCTGGTGTCTTCCACCTCTATACCCACGCCTTCTTCAAGGCCCTGCTGTTCCTCGCCGCCGGTTCCGTCATGCACGCCATCGGCAACGAGCAGGACATGCGCAAGATGGGCGGCCTCTACAAACACATCCGCATCACCGCCATCACCTTCATCATTGGCGCGGCCGCCCTGGCCGGTATCTTCCCCCTGTCGGGCTTCTGGTCCAAGGACGAGATTCTGGCGGGCGCCTTCTATCGCGGCGGCTGGTACACCATCCTCTACCTGGTCGGCCTGCTGACGGCCTTCATGACCGCCTTCTACGCCATGCGCCAGGTCGGCCTGACCTTCTTTGGCGAGGAACGCTGGCGCACGGCCCTGGCCCCTGGTGGCGGCCACGCCGCGCCTGCCCTCGTCGCCGCCGCGCCCGTGCCGGTCGCGCCGCCCCCAATCGCAGCCCCGCCCGCCGCGCTGTGGCCCCCGATGCGGCGTTAGCCGCCAGGCAGTGCCACCCGACGCGCCGGATCCCGCGCCGCGCAAATGCGTCGTAGCACAGCGCTCGCGCCAGCAGCGTCCCCAG